>DAOUQP010000044.1 GCA_030625575.1 Eubacteriales bacterium
CATTACAGCTTTTTTAGCGCCTAATTCCTTAGCGAATTCCACTGCACTTTCTACAGCCTCAACTTCACCGGCAATTACCAATTGACCAGGACAGTTGTAATTTACAGCTTGCACAATCCCTTTTGAAGAAGCTTTTTCACATGCCAATTCAACTTTACTGTTTTCAAGCCCGAGAATCGCCGCCATAGTTCCCTTTCCATCAGGCACAGCTTCTTGCATGAATTTTCCTCTTTTAGTTACAATTCTAAGTGCATCATCAA
The DNA here is from genome assembly GCA_030625575.1 of Eubacteriales bacterium. Classification (GTDB taxonomy): domain Bacteria; phylum Bacillota; class Clostridia; order Peptostreptococcales; family Acidaminobacteraceae; genus DAOURC01. The sequence continues at coordinate 261 of DAOUQP010000044.1, forward strand.
AATTAATCCCACCTGCAATTGTCAATGCTGAGTATTCTCCCAAACTCAACCCGGCAACAGCTTCAGGAACAATTCCTTTTTCTTCTAAGACTTTTGCCGTCGCATAGCTGACAGCCAATATCGAAGGTTGAGTGTATTCAGTCATTCTAAGTTTCTCATCACTTGAATCAAAACAAAGTTCCGCCATATTATAACCCAGTGCATTACCAGCATCATCAAATGCTTTCTTTGCTACTTCAAAATTATCATACAATTCTTTTCCCATACCAAGATACTGAGCTCCTTGGCCCGGAAATACAAATGCTATTTTACTCATTGTTACCTCCATTACCATTTAATAAGTGTAGCGCCCCATGTCAAACCGCCGCCAAAACCGACTAATATAATATTGTCGCCTTCTTTAACATTTCCATCTCTTATAGCTTCATCCAATGCAATCGGAACAGAAGCTGCGGACATATTCCCGTATTTATCTAAATTTACTTTTACCTTATCCATAGGAATTTTAATTCTTTTAGCTGCCGCTTCGATTATTCTATTATTTGCTTGATGAGGAACTAAATAATCAACATCTTCTAATTCAAGACCGGCTTTTTCAATAACTGCAGCTGCCGCTTGACCCATTATTCTAACTGCAAATTTAAATACTTCGCCACCACCCATATAAATAAAATGTTCTCTATTTTGAACGGTTTCTATAGTTGTCGGCTTTCTTGATCCTCCAGCTGGTACAGTTAAATACTTTCCACCTGATCCCTGCGCACCTAAATCAATGCTTAAAATTCCTTTTCCTTCTTCCACTTCTCCAAGTACAACTGCTCCAGCACCGTCGCCGAACAATACACAAGTTGTCCTATCTTCAAAATCTATTATTTTGCTCAGTGTTTCAGCTCCAATAACCAAAACCTTATTATATACTCCAGTTGTTATAAATTGTTGTCCTACAGCAACTCCATATAAAAACCCTGAACAAGCTGCTTCCAAATCAAACGCCGCAGCATTTTTAGCATCCAGTCTATCCTGCAGTATACAAGCTGTAGCAGGAAATGCCATATCCGGTGTTACAGTTGCAACAATAATCAAATCAATATCTTCAGCCACAACATTAGCGGCTTCCATAGCTTTTAACGCAGCATCGTAAGCTAAATCAGATGTCGCTGTATTTTCATCAGCAAATCTTCTTTCTTTGATACCCGTTCTACTTACTATCCACTCATCTGTAGTATCTACTATTTTTTCTAAATCTGCATTAGTCACTATTTTTTCCGGCAACGCACTACCAGTACCTATAATTCCAACACTTCTTAATTTATTCAATTTCTTCACTCCTGTTTTCTACATAATTTTGTATTTTCTCGATTACGCCTGAATTTATATATTTTTCAGTATATAAAACAGCATTCATTGTCGCTTTTGCATTAGAGCTGCCATGCGCTTTAACTACAGCACCATTGACACCTAAAAGTGGAGCTCCACCGTATTCGGTGTAATCCATTTTCTTCTTGAAATCATCGAACCCTTTTTTCACCATCAAACCAGCCATCATCGACAGAATATTCTTTTTGAATACTGCTTTTAAATTATTTGAAAAAGATTTAGCGACTCCCTCAGTTAATTTAAGAATGATGTTCCCTGTAAAACCGTCTGTAACAACAATATCGGCCGTACCAAACGGTATATCCCTGCCTTCGATATTTCCAATGAAATTCAAATCTGATTGTTCAAGTAAATCATATGTTTCTTGCACTAAAGTAGTACCTTTTCCTTTTTCCGATCCAACATTGACTAGTCCAACCTTTGGATTTTCAATCCCTAAAACCAATTCTCCGTAATAAGCTCCCATAGTTGCGAATTCAACTAAATTTCTCGGCTTAACTTCAGCATTTGCTCCAGCATCAGTTAGAATTCCCATTTTATCACCCATTGGAAAAACAGATGCAATGGCCGGTCTATCTATTCCTCTGATCCGGCCTGTTCTAAGCAGCCCTCCAGCAAGCAAAGCTCCAGTATTTCCAGCAGATACAAACCCATGGATTTCTCTTTTTTTCAACAAATCCAAACCTCTTACCATAGAAGAATCTCTTTTTCTTTTTATAGCAACAACTGGCTTATCTTCGTTTTCAATAACTTCTGTGGTATGTTCGATTATTATTCGTGATAAATCAACTTTCATTGATTCTAATTCATTATTAATCTTATTTTCATCTCCAATAAGCATAATATCGGATTCTATATACTTGAGTGCTTCTACTGCTCCCTTGACGATCTCCTTGGGAGCATGATCGCCACCCATAGCATCTATAGCAATTATCATAATAAACCTCCTACACAGCCTTCATAATAAACTTACTTCTAAAAACTTGCTCATCTTGAACATTTATAAATATGTGCACGTAATACTCCATTTCTTTAATTTGTTTTACCTTTGCTTTTGCAACTAATTTTTCTCCAGCTTTAACAGGTATTTTGTATTTTAAATTAGCTATCCCTGTAATTGCGACATCAGCATCTATTACAGCCAACGCTAGAGATTCAGCCATAGCAAATATGTAATGACCTTTAACTATTTGCGTCTTTTTAAAAACCATAGTATCATCAGTATCCAAAATTGAAATTGCTCTATCATTAAGCTCTAAATCAAGTAATTCACCAACTATTTCAGATTGTGATATTGTTTTTACTCGATCATAATTATTTTTTGCAACATCCTTAATTCTCTTTCTAAGCTCCGGTATACCAAGCGCCATTCGATCTAAACGTATTGTTTGAATACTAACATTCAGTTGTTCACTAAGCGAATCATCTGTTACAAATGGGTCTTTTTCAAGAATATCTATTAATCGCTCTTGTCTTAACAATTTTATTGATTTTCTCATTCCACACCTCTTTTAGCACTTTATTTTAGTACCAGCTACTAACTGAAGTATATTCCATATTATTTATAAAATCAACCCATTTTACAAAAAAATATTGAAGCTGGCTATTTAGCCCAGCTTCAATCGACATAATTCTTCATCCTCCTCCAACTGGAGGGAATAACGATACAATATCTTTGTCCTTTAGTTTATCAAGTACATTGCTGTGAATGCCGTTTATCATCAGTATAGACACATCATTATGATCTATACCAACGATGTATAATAATTCTTTGCAAATCGAACCTTCAGGAATTTCAATTTTTTTAATTTTAAACCTGTTGATTCTGAAAGTTGCGAATAGCCTTACTTCAATTACCATTTAATCGATTCCCAACTCTTTCAATTTGCTTTCAGTTGGAATACCTTTTTCATCCCATCCTCTTTCAGAATAATATTCAGGTAATAAAATGTCCAGTTTATTTACCATGCCCTTGGATGCACCTTCTTCTATGGCATCATTCAATAATCTAGGTGGTAAAGTATCTTCTTCAGGCTTGACACCAGCTTCCAGGTTATATAATTTTTCAAGATTGTAAATTCTCTCTCCAGCTTTCAATAAACTTGCAGCATCATGTTTTGTACCAGTTGCAGCATTCAAGAATGCAGCATAATCATCTGCACCTAATGCAAAAGAAGTAAATAGACAAAATCCCAAAGAATCTATCGCTGCAGTCAAATCTTGAAATATTTTAGTCCATGTCGCTTTACCTTCAGTAGCGAAACGATCTAATTGTTCAGGGTGTGCCAATATTTCAGGTGATATCATATATCCTCTAACATGACATCCACCTCTGTTTGATGTAGCATAGTTTAATCCTTGTCCTTGCACTCCTCTTGGGTCATATGCAGGCATTTCAAGTTTTTTGACAGTCATGGACAATTCACTGTGGCCATAACTCTCAGCAAGCCTATATGATCCCATTGCCAGCTTAGCTCCAAATCCTTCTTTTAAACCAATTCTTTTCATCCACTCTGTCATTGAACCAGAATCACCAAACTCAAGTTTCAATCCATCCAACTCTTCATCTTTAATCAAACCCATTTGATAAAGTTCCATTGCAACAGCTAAAGTAGAACCTGCTGAAATAGTATCTATCCCCATTTCATTGCACATTTGATTTGTATAGATGATTTCTCCTAAATCATTAATACCAAGGTCGGAACCAAATGCCCATATAGTTTCATATTCAGGTCCTCCACCTTCTCCATCACCTATGTGTACGAGTCGACCACAAGCTATCGGACATCCGTAACAAGCCGTGTTTTTAATAAGATGTTTTTCCGCAAGCGTTTCACCACTAATATCCTCAGCATTAGAAAAAGATGATTTTTGGAAATTGTTTGCCGGAAACATTCCAGCTTCATTAATAATATTTACTAATACAGCAGTACCATAAGTCGGCAATCCCGAACCTGTAATACCATCTTCTTTGATTTTTGCCAGTGCTACTTTATATGTCTCTTTCAATTTATCTTTATCAAATACTTCGACCTTTTGAGTTCCTCTTACTACAATAGCTTTTAAATTTTTTGAACCCATAACCGCGCCGACACCAGAACGTCCTGCCGCTCTATCTTTTTCATTCATGATACCTGCAATCAATGACAGGTTTTCCCCAGCTGGACCTATTGTCAACACTTTTGCTCTAGGATCAGTTTCTTCTTTTAGAGTATCGGTAGTTTTAGATACCACTTCTCCCCATAAATGAGATGCATCTCTAATCTCTACATGCTCATTATTCACATATATATATGCAGGCTTTTCAGATTTACCTTCAAGTACAATAAGATCATAACCTGCAAATTTAAGTTCAGGCCCCCAAAATCCTCCAGAGTTGGAACTTGCAATTGTCCCACTTAGAGGCGACTTGGTGATAACCATGTACCTTGAGCCTGCCGGTGCAGAAATTCCAGTTACCGGACCAGTCACAAAAAGAATTTTATTGTCGGGGCTAAAAGGGTCAATCTTAGGATCTACTTCATCCATATACATTTTTGTTCCAAGTCCTCTCCCTCCGATGAAATTTTCAGCATTATTCTTGTCAAGGAATTCTACTTTGATTTCTTTTGTTGTTAAATTGATTCTTAAATACTTACAAGTGTATCCGCGCATAATAATTCCTCCTTTTCTATTACTTTAGTTATACAGCAATAATTATGCCAATAAAAATAAATTGATATATCAACAATTAATTATGCAAAAAAAATAATATGTTCAATAATAGAACATATTATAAAGCGTACCACTGTCTCGTTATGACGCACTGTTACATTTCGATACAGTTAATTTTGTAATTATTTATCTTTCGATACAAAGTATTTCTAGAAATTCCTAAAGCATTTGCTGAAATCGATATATTCGCTTTATGTTTTTTTAAAACTTTAATAATGTGTTCCTTTTCAATTTCAGCTAAAGATACTTCCTCGTCTTCAATATAATGATGTTGATATATTTCAACATCAAAAACATCATCGTCAAGCCTAGGAAGTTTCTCTGTATTTATTATCAATTCAACAAAGTTTTGCAATTCTCTAATATTCCCCGGCCACGAGTAATTGATTAATTTCTCATAATATTTTTCTGGAATATCTATCTTCTTCTTATTCAATTTGTTCGAAATTTTATTTAGGTAATAATCTATCAAAAGGATAATGTCATCTTTTTTCTCTCTTAAAGGAGCTAAGTAGATTGGAAGAACATTCAACCTATAATAAAGATCCTTTCTAAATCTTTTATTTTCAACTTCCTCTTTCAAATCCTTATTGCTGGCAGCGATTATTCTCACATCAATAGCTTTTTCAGTCCCACCTATCCTGCTGACAGTCTCTTCTTCAATTACTCTAAGAAGTCTATTTTGAAGTTCATAAGGCAACTCACCAATTTCATCTAAAAAAATCGTTCCACCATCAGCGAGTTCAAATTTTCCCTTTTTTCCTCCCTTGACAGCTCCGGTAAAAGCTCCACCTTCGTAGCCGAACAATTCGGATTCTATCAAGTTTTCAGGAATAGCGCCACAGTTGATCGCAATAAAAGGTTTATCTTTTCGGTTGCAGTAATTATGTATGGATTGTGCAAATATCTCTTTGCCTGTACCACTCTCTCCTATTAAAAGCACTGTCGATTTGCTATTTGATATTTTCTTTGCAAATTCTATAGTTTTTCTAAAGTTTTCATTATTTCCTATCAATTTATTAAAAGTATACGTTGCTTTTAACAAATTGATATTTTTAGCATTTTTTCTCTTTAATTCAATATCTTTAAAATAGCAAACATAATTAATATCATTACCTGAATTATTGTTGATATACACCGAAATAAATGTTTTTATTCTATTGAGTCTCGAATTGATATTCACTTCCAGTTCTTCAACTTTCAACCCTTTATCAAGTTGTTCCTGAATAGATTGCCAATCGTTAACCAACTCGTAAATATTCATCTCATCAGGTCTGTATCCAAATATTTGATTGATTTTTTCATTGCTATACATTACGAATCCTTCTTTATCAATAATGATTGCAGGTAACGGAATTGTAAAAAAACAATTCGAAAAATCAGATTCATTCTTTTTCTGGTTAACAAGTTTAGTAAGTGCATAATTTTTCTCGATAGCATAACTAGTTGCAATTAAAACCTCTAAAATATGTGTATGGATCGAATAGTTATATCCCGACAAATCCAAAGTGCCAATCAATCTGTCGTTATCATCGTGAATAGGCACGCAAGAACAAGTCATTTCATGAAAAACTTCTAAATAATGTTCTTTGCCATGCAGTTGGATTGGTTTATTCTCTATCAACGCTAGTGAAATCGCATTGGTTCCAACACTTTTTTCATCCATAAAAACACCTGGTCTAATTCCTATGTTAAAAACCAATCCGCCAATTTTTTCGTCCCCAATTATACTCAAAACACATCCTTCACAATCGGTAAGAACTGCTAAAAAATGTGTTTCTTTCAATTCGTTATATAATTTTTTTATAATTGTTTCAGAAGCTAAGATAAGATCACTGGAATCTTTCAATCTCCTGGTGATATCTTTTAAATCTAAAATACGGCTACTCAATTTTTGCGTTTTTGAAATACCATACTTCTCACAACGCTTATGAGAATCTTCTACAATCCGACTAAACATGTTATCCCGCCCTTATAAAAGCAATAATAATATATAATAATTATACCACTATATTTTAATTATTAACAATTCCACGCTAAATTAAAAGGTTCTATAATATTTGTAATTAATTATTTGCTTCTTTTGTTTGAAACTTTTAAAAAATCATTATCGATTTTTAATAACGATTCTACAAGAACAGGATCAAAATGTTTTCCGCTTTCCTCTTTAATTATTTCTAAAGCTCTTTCATGAGAAAAAGCTGACTTATACGGCCTTATTGACCGTAATGCATCGTATGCATCGACTATCGCCATAATCCTACCTTCTATAGGAATTTCTTCTCCTTTCAAACCATACGGATAACCATTACCATTGTATTTCTCATGATGATATTTAATAATGTTAATGGCAACCTTAATAAACTCACTGTTTTTTAATCCCGCTTCTTCGCTTGCTTTTTCCAACACTTTAGCACCATATGAAGGATGTGTTTTGATAACTTCAAATTCTTCATCTGTTAGTCTATCGGTCTTCAGCAAAATTCTGTCAGGAATACGAATTTTCCCGATATCATGAAGAGGTGCAGCATCAATCATCGTATATATATTTTTGTTTAAAATCCCACTATATCCATCATTTTCGAGTTTCTTGACGAGGAGCTCAAAATACTTTTGGGTTCTTAAAATATGTTCTCCAGTTTCACTATCTCTAGACTCGACAATTTCACTTAATATTAAAAAAATTACCCGCTTAATACGTATATTTTCGTCATGCAATTTCTCAATTTCTGTATCAATTATGCACCTATCTGTTATTTCTTCAGCCATCCCATTAATTCGAATCACTTTATTGTTTAAATATTCAGGATATGCAATAATTCTAAAATTTTTGTTTGTATCATTAAATTTGCTTCTAAAAACATGTTTTATTGTTTCTCCTTTAGACGCACAATTATTAAACATTTTTTTTATTTTTTTCCTATCTTCTTCATGAATAATGCCTAAAATTTTATACCAATTATGAAAACCATTATTTTCCATAAAATCTATGTTTAAAATTTTATTTGCATTTTTTGAAAAAACAAACTCACGCGATTCTAAATTCATTGACCACGAAACAATTCTATCATCAAATGAAATATCCTTTTTATAATCAAATCCCATATATCCATTTTGTTTATATATCAATGGAATAATATTATATATTCTATATATTTCATTTTCAACTTTAACTTCTTTCAAAATCGTTTGAACCTTCAAATTAATAAAATCGGCAATTCTTAAATAGTTAATTGCATATAGAGGCGATAAGTAACTATGCTTGCTATCAACAAAATCATTGTTTTCTTTTAGAAAATAGGAAATATGATTGGAATGAACCAATTCGATATTTTCGTATATTTCATTAAACGCTTTATTGAACTTTAGAATTTTCCCAGCACTATCTGTAATCACAATTGGGTTGAGATTTGTTTCTATAGTTCTCACTAAAGAATTAATAATTTCTTCCATATCCAGTTCCCCCTAATTCATATATGCAATTGTAAGTAATCGCATTAATTTCCATTTTCTTATACTCAATAATACTATAAATAACCAACTTAATCAATTGATGGTTATTTTATATAGAACTGTCATATTTGTCATCAAGGTTTAATCATCAACACCATTCTTATCAAATTAATATCGTAAAAAAAAGCAGCTTAGAAATTTTACTCTCTAAACTGCCATGTTAACCTTAGTTTTCAAAGTTATTTCATTTGTCTTTATGCTCCACCAACATTATTTTGACAAAGAGTCTAAAAAACCCGATGCATTTTCACATCGGGTAATTTTCTTATTCTACTGAAATAACTTGTTCACCTTTATAATATCCACATGATGGACATACTCTATGAGACATCATAGGTTCATGACACTGTGGGCACTCTACAAAATTCGGAGCAGTCATTTTAATATTAGATGCTCTTCTTTTGTCTCTTCTAGCTTTAGAAATCTTTCGCTTAGGTACTGCCATGGATTACACCCCCTTATACATTTAACTGAAAAAGTCGTCGAGGATTTCAAATCTAGGATCAATTTTTTCATCTTCACAACTACAAGTTTCATAATTAAGATTGATTCCACAAACAGGACATAGTCCTTTACAATCTTCACTACATAGTACTTGTGTAGGTAAGCTTACTATTATTTCTTCCTTAATCGTCTCGACTAAATCTAATTGATTTTTAACAATTACAATCGTATCCAAATCATCAGATTCTTCCGCTAACAACATTTTATTGAGTTTTTTATTGAAGTTCATTTCAACACGAGTAAGGCACCTAGAACAGTTAAAAGTCAACTGCCCATCCATATCCATCTCAAGAAATAATTCTGAACCAATCATTATTATTTTCCCAGTTGTATGAATCGGTGTAGCCCCGATTATTCCTGTAGCTTCAAAAAGTTCCTCTATATTAATGTTGTAATCAATTTCGAACGGAATAGCCTCAACTTTACCGCTAATCAATTTTCTTAAATCGATTTTCATCTCAAAACACCTCTTAATTACAACATTACTATTATATAGAGTGTGCATTTATTTGTCAAGAAATATAATTACAGAGCTTCTACTATTTCTTTCGTATCTCTAGCAATCATCAACTCTTCATTTGTAGGAATCAACAATACTTTCACTTTAGAATCTTTAGTAGAAATCAGTGTATCTTTTCCTCTGACGTTATTCGCTTCATCATCTATTTTGATACCCATAAATTCTAAACCATCACAAATATTTTTACGATCTACAGGTGAATTCTCACCAAGTCCAGCTGTGAAAACAACGGCATCTACTCCGCCCATAACAGCTGCATATGCTGCAATATATTTTTTTACTCTTACTCTAAAAATATCTATTGCCAATTGAGCTCTTTCATTGCCTTCATCTGCAGCGTTTTCGATATCTCTAAAGTCACTTGATACACCTGAAATTCCTAAAACACCAGATTTTTTATTTAAAATATTATCCATTTCTTTAATAGTCAAGTTTTCTTTTCCCATCAAGAAAGTTACAATAGCAGGATCCATATCGCCTGTACGTGTTCCCATCGCCAAACCTTCAAGTGGAGTGAATCCCATTGAAGTAGCAACTGATTTTCCGTTCTTTATTGCAGCAACACTTGCACCGTTTCCTAAATGGCAAGTGATAATTTTCATATTATTATAATCCATATCAAGTACTTCTGCAGCTCTTGCCGATACATAACGATGAGATGTACCATGGAAACCATATCTTCTTAAACCATATTTTTTATAATATTCATAAGGAAGTGGATAAATATACGATTCTTTTGGCATAGTTTGGTGGAAAGCAGTGTCGAAAACACCGATATTAACAATATTAGGTATTAATTCTTGAATAGCTTTAACACCAGTAATATTTGGTGGGTTATGAAGTGGTGCCAATTCAATACACTCTTCTAACGCAGCCATCACTTCGTCGGTAATCAAGACAGATCCACTGAATTTTTCACCTGCATGAACAACTCTATGACCACAAGCATCTATTTCGCTCAAATCTTTAATTGCACCTAATTTTTCATCAGTTAAAGCTCTTAAAACAACGCTCAAAGCTTCTTTATGATTTTTCATAGGTGTTACTATAACTTCTTTTTCTTTGCCAGTTGTTTCATTTTTTAACTGAGCACCTTCAAGACCAATTCGTTCTACTAAACCTTTTGCCATAAGCACTTCTCCATTCATATCAAGCAATTGATATTTAAGTGAAGAAGATCCACAATTGATAACCAAAATATTCATTATAGCCTCCTTATATTTTTGTTCTTAATATTTATTTAACATACATTACATTATACACTTTAATAACAAACATTTTCAAGAGTGTATATTTGCTGTTATAATGTATTTAGGTGATGTTTATGAAAATTTTAGGAGTTATCGTCGAATATAATCCATTTCACAATGGTCATGCTTACCATTTAGAAAAAAGCATATCAATGACCAATGCTACTCACACAATCGCAGTTATGAGTGGTAATTTCGTGCAAAGAGGCGAACCGGCCTTAATGGACAAGTGGACAAGGGCAAAAATAGCCGTAGAAAACGGTGTTAGTCTAGTTATAGAACTTCCATTTGCAAATGCAATTTCGAGTGCAGAAAAATTTGCCTTTGGCAGTGTTTTTCTTCTTAATCAACTAAACATTGTTAACGACATTGTTTTTGGATCTGAAAGTGGAAATGTAGATTTAGTAGAAACTATTGCAGACTATTTAGTAAACGAAAATGAAGAATATAAAACCACTTTGCAGTATTTTTTAACAGAAGGTCTTTCATTCCCGGCAGCAAGGGATTTAGCCCTCAGAAAATTAAAGGTTAATAGCGAAAGTTTAAACTCAAATGATATTTTAGGCATCGAATATATAAAAGCAATAAAACAACTTGATAGCAATATAAAATACCATACCTTGAAAAGGCAAAATATCGATTATCACTCTTTAGATATTGTAAATTCTTTTGCTAGTGCTACCGGGATTAGAAACAAAATCAAAGAAAAGGATTTTTTAAGCGTTCGCGCCACTGTTCCATCCATGACATATAATTATATTTCTGATTATAGGGATTTTCTATTCATAGATGATTATTATGAAATATTGAGATATAAGATATTATCTGAATCAAATGAATATCTTTCAGAAATTCATGAAGTTACGGAAGGTATCGAAAATCGCATTATAGAATCAATGAGAAAATCGACAGATATGACTACTTTCCTAGAGAATGTAAAAACCAAGAGATTTACCATGACTAGAATTAAAAGAATTTTGCTGAATATCTTATTCGATATCAAAACTAAAGAAGTCGATAAATATGATTTATTGACGCCAAAGTACATAAATATCCTAGCAGCCGATAACAAAGGGCTAGAAATTCTCAGGTTGCTTAAGAAAAACGAAGATCTGAATATAATAACCAATCTCAGCAAATTCACTACCGAAGATCCATTATTAAAAAGACAACTTCAATTAGACTTGAAGGCCAGCGATTTATATTCAATACTGAGAAGAGAACAGCTTGGTCAAGATTATTTCAATACACCGTATATTAAAAAAGCGCTCTAATCAAATTTGGAGCGCTTTTCTACTACGATTACTTTTACTTAAAGTGAATTATACTTCATTATATTATTCATTGCATATTTTATATTATTAATAGAAACGTATTTTTATAAAAGGCTCTGTTAGACTTTGGTGTTGTTGATTGACTAAATGAATATCTACAACTCAAACGAGTTCAAGCATCATATTGATATTCCAAAAGCATTGTAAAACAACAAAGAATAAATATTAATATATCATTTTAAGTAATTTCAATTATCGAAATAAGTAGAACTCGTCAAAACGCCATTTGCCATCAGTATAATATTTCAAATAAAAATCATGAATCTCATAGCCGGTAACCATTTTCTCATCACCAAGGACTTCAACAGTAACCCTATAGAGAATTTTTTTTTCGTTTATTCTTATTATTTCATATGTTTCTTCACCTTTATAAATATCAGAACCTCTGCTACTAGGTCTTTGATATATATCTCCATCTACATCAATATACTTACTATTAGACAAAAGACTTTCAACAATTTCATAATCTAAGACAGAATTCATCATGTCGATTAATTCTTGATATTTAGTAAGTTCACCTATTACATTGCAGTAGGTTCGATTATCAATAACTATTCTCTGTTCACAATGTGAATCCATATTACCACCCTGAAACCAACGAAAAATTTTTACTGCTCTTCGGTAAATGCTGTCTATTTCGGGATCACTAAGCAAAGTGATTTCATCTTGCACTACGGTAGGTGCAAGATTTCTATTTACTTCATCAACTTCATTTTTCAACTCTATTATAGTTTTCTTCATATCACTAACTGATATTATTAATTCGTTATTTTGAAGAACTAAATCATCAATTGTACTTGTAAGGTTTTTCACTTCTTCTTGGAATAAACTTATTTCTTCTTGAATATTTTCATTTTGGCATCCTGATATCAGAATAAAAATCAAAAAAACAAGTAATATTATTAATATTTTTTTCATATATGTTATTTCCCCCTTTTATATAGTTTATAATACTTGTTTTGCTTATAATAATTACAATCGTAATTATTATAAGCATATCCAATAAATCAAGTTTTACTCAAATTAAATATAGATAAATTCCCTTACGTTACAGAACATTTGTTCTCACTTGTCAAATAACAACACTAAAGTCTAACAGAACCTTATGAAAAAGAAAAATTCTTTTCTGTATTGATACAAAGTATGATTCAATTATCAATAATCATCATAATACTTTTGAACAAAGCTTTATAATATGAATAGTAATAGACTTATATATTTATCAGTACTTCTTGTATTGTTATTTGCAGTAAATTTATAATCAGTTCAAAAAAACCTCTATATAATTATAGAGGTTTAATCATCTTCATCTTCAGTTTTTACATACGTTTTCAACTCTTCACGATTTTTTTCCAACATCTCAGTGATTTCATTCATGTTTTGATAAGCTTTATCTATGATATCCATAGAATATTGAAATGCATTCTGTCGAATTTCCGCAGCATCGATTTTCGCCTTGGACAAGATGATTTCAGCTCTTTGTTTAGCCATTTCAACAACCTTATGCTCATCTAAGATGTGATCATATTGATTCTGCGCACCTTTTATTATTTGGGATTCTTTTGTTTGAGCTTCACCTACAATGCGATCCGCATCACGCTTGGCATCTTCAATTATTTTATTACGCTCATCTTTTATCCATTTTGCATGTTTTATTTCATCAGGCAGCAATATTTGAATCTCTTTTAATAAATTACTTATCTCATTTCTATCAATCAATATTTTCCCAGAAAATGGAATGGATGAAGAAATTTCTAATCTACTTTCAAACTCATCTAATAATTCTAGCACTTTCATCTTAATCCCCCTTTTTCTATTTTTTCAATTAGTTTTTCATAAACATAATCTGTAACAAATATATCGACTCGTCCACCTAACATCGCTACTTCTTTAACCATGCTCGAACTTATAAAAGAATATTCCGGGCTCGTCATCATAAACAGTGTTTCTATATCATTGCAAATCTCTTTATTCATTAATGCCATTCTGAATTCATATTCAAAATCAGTTACAGCTCTTAACCCTTTAACAATGATATTTGTATTTTTCTCCATAACATAATCAGTTAATAATCCTACAAATGAATCCACCTTGACATTATCTAGATTCTCAATAGAATTTTCAATCATATCAATTCGTTCTTTTAAATCAAACAAAGAATTTTTATTTGGATTATATACCACAGCAACAATCAATTCATCACACAATTTTGCCGTTCTTTTGATAACATCTAAATGCCCTTTAGTAATTGGATCAAAACTACCTGGGTAAATTGCAATTTTCACTATATTTCCCCCTTCAGCTTGTAAAAGGTCAAAGTTGTATTCCCATACTTTTTAAATTTAAATTTATCAAAATTACCGCATTCATCGGGATAATCTTCGTCCGGATGATGCTCTATAACAATTATTCCCCCGTCATTCAAAAGACTATTCTCTGAAATAATCTCCAAAGCTTTCAATCCAAGTCCTTTTTTATGAGGTGGATCCAAGAATATTATATCAAATATTAATCCATTTCGTTTTGCTTTTGTTAAAAAAATTTCAAAATCTGTATTTACTACAACTGCTCTATCACTTAAGCCGGTTCTCTCAATATTATCATTTATTATTGGTATGCATTTAATATTTTTTTCAATAAAAAATGCTTTTGAAGCCCCTCTACTAAGCGATTCAATACACAAACCTCCAGAACCACTAAATAAGTCCAGTACGATTGAATCATAAATACTATGTTGAATAATATTAAACATATTTTCTTTCACTCTATCAACCGTTGGTCTAGTTGTAAATTCTGGTATTGTTTTAAGTTTTATCCCTCTAGCACTACCAGCAATAACTCTCATCTTACCACTCCTAAACTAAAATCTCTTTTGCATATTTTTCTATATATTTAGTGAATTCATCTCTTTTTTCAAATAGTTCCGAAACATCTTTAACCGCCAACTCCATAATGCCTAGATGTTTAAACATATCAGCAATGAGAAAATGATTGGTTCCATGTTGTTTTATACCCAATACTTCTCCAGGACCTCTAATTTCCAAATCTTTTTTAGCGATGAAAAATCCATCATTGCTTTTAACCAAAGCATGAAGTCTTTCGTGATTGCTATTGGAAATTAAAAAACAGTGACTTTCTAAGTTTCCTCTTCCAACCCTTCCCCTTAATTGATGCAGTTGACTTAATCCAAATCTTTCAGCATTATGTATTAAAATAAAACTGGCGTTGGATACATCTATACCGACTTCAATAACCGTGGTCGAAATCAAAATATCATAATCTCTGTTTTTAAAATCCAGAAGAATTTTTTCTCTTTCTTCAAATTTCATTTGTCCATGAACAATTGCCAATTTGTAATCTTCAAAAACACCTTTAATCTCTTCATACCCAACTTTAATAGATTTAACATCTTCAAAATTTTCACTATCTTCAATTAACGGATAGACAATATACCCTTGCTCATTATTTTCAAGTTTAGCCTTGATTTTGGCATAAAGGTTTTTTAGTTGTCCACTTCTTACTATCTCTGTTTTAATCGGTTTTCTTCCAGTAGGTAATTCTTCGATAGTTGAAACATAAATATCTGAATACATGACTAAAGACATTGTCCTTGGAATAGGAGTAGCGCTCATCATTAAATAATTAGCTTTCTCGTTTTTATTCATTAAAGATTTTCTCTGATTCACTCCAAACCGATGTTGCTCATCGGTTACAATAAGACCAAGTTTATTAAATTTTACCGATTCTTGAATCAGCGCATGTGTACCAATTACAATATCGACTTCACCATCTGAAATTTCCTGATTTATTTCATTTTTATTCTGAACTGAACTT
>DAOUQP010000094.1 GCA_030625575.1 Eubacteriales bacterium
AAACCATCGTGCTCTACATTTGTAAGAGACGGAATGGTCATATTTACAGAAAGCGAAGTAGTCAGGAAATCAAGAAAGATGATGCTGGAACTTTTATGGGAGACTCATTTCAATGATTGTCTTACGTGTGAAAAATCGGGAGACTGCAGTTTTCAGGATTTATGTTATATATACGATGTTGAATCTAAAGGTTTTAACAAACATGATATTAAAAACGAGATAGAGAGCAGCAATGAATTCTACACATTTGATAGAGGTAAGTGTATTTTATGTGGTAAATGCGTAAGAGTATGCGATGAATTACAAGGAGAAAGTGCAATTCAATTTGTTCAAAGGGGAGATGAAACATATATTTCACATCCTTTCAGTAAAGGAATGGATTTTTCTACTTGTGTAAGTTGTGGAAACTGTGTATCTGTGTGTCCAACCGGAGCATTGAAATCAAAAGAAACTGAAAAATTTAGAAATTGGGAAGTTGAAAAAGTTCAAACAACTTGTTCGTATTGTGGCGTAGGCTGCCAAATGGAATTGAAAGTAAAAGATAATAAAGTTGTCGACATACAACCAGCTATGGGACTTGCTAATGATGGACTCTTATGTGTAAAAGGAAAATTCGGGTATAAATTCATCGACCATGCGGATAGATTAAAAACACCGCTAGTAAAGAAAAATGGGGTTTTTGAAGAAGCTACTTGGGATGAGGCTTATGATTTGATTGTTTCAAAAACCAATAAAATCAAAGAAGAATATGGATCAAATTCAATAGCAGGCCTAACATCGGCAAGAGGAACAAATGAAGAAACTTATTTGATGCAAAAAATGATGAGAGCAGTTATCGGAACCAATAATATCGATCACTGCGCTAGACTCTGACATGCTTCGACAGTTGCAGGTCTTGCAGCTACAATGGGAAGTGGTGCTATGACAAATAGCATAGGAGAAATCGATAATTCTGAAGTGATTTTTATTACAGGTTCAAATACAACTGAAAATCATCCTGTCATTGGTTCTAGGATAAGAAAGGCAGTCAGACAAAATGGAGCAAAATTGATTGTTGCAGATCCTAGATATATTGACATTGCAAAAGATGCTGATGTATTTCTTCAAATTACACCTGGAACAAATATTGCTCTTTTTAATTCAATGATGAATGTAATTATAGAAGAAAACTTATATGACAAAGAATTTGTTGAAAATAGAACTAAGGATTTTGATGAATTAGTTAAAGTTATAAGTAGATACACACCAGAAGTTGGTGCTCGAATTTGTGGTGTTGAATCTGAAGATATAATAAAAGCAGCAAGATTATATGGAAAAGCCGGTGTTGCAAGTATCTTCTATGCAATGGGAATTACACAGCACACTTCTGGAACATATAATGTCATGGCGATTGCAAACATGGCAATGCTATGTGGAAATGTAGGAATAGAATCCGGTGGAGTCAATCCGCTTCGTGGTCAAAGTAATGTACAAGGTGCATGCGATATAGGCGGTTTACCTGATGTTTACCCTGGGTATCAAAAGGTCAACATTTATGAAAATAGATATAAATTTGAAAAAGCGTGGGGAGTTAAGCTTGATGATAAGGCTGGGTTGACACTTCCTAAAATGATGGAGTCGGCTTTGAATGGAAAATTAAAGATGCTATATATATTTGGTGAGAATCCGATGGTTTCAGATCCAGATACAAAACATATAGAAAAAGCATTAAATGAATTAGAGTTTATAGTCTCTCAAGATATATTTATGACTGAAACAACAGAACTTGCAGATGTTGTTTTGCCTGCTGCGTGCTTTGCAGAAAAGGAAGGAACCTTTACCAACACAGAAAGAAGAGTACAAAGAGTTAGAAAAGCAGTTCAAGCTCCAGGAGTGGCAAAACCGGACTGGATGATATTCGCAGAGCTTATTGATAAATTTGGATATGAAAGTTCATATAAAACTGCATCTGATGTTTTTGATGAATTGGCATCTGTAACTCCACAATATGCGGGAATTGATTATGAAAGGCTATCTGACAATCAAGGTCTGCAGTGGCCATGCCCAACTAAAGACCATCCTGGAACGAAGTATCTTCATAAAGATAAGTTTGCAAGAGGACTTGGAATATTCAAACCTTCAGAACATATTGAAGCTGCAGAGTTACCGGATGAAGAATATCCGCTGCTAATGACTACAGGAAGAATATTATATCAATATCATACGAGAACCATGACTAAGCGGGTTAGCGGACTAGATATAATGGCTCCAGAGAGCTATGTTGAGATTTCTCCTGAAACTGCTGAGTCTTTATCTGTTAACGATGGTGATAAGGTAAAAATTACATCAAGACGTGGTGTGATTGAGACTAAAGCAAAAATAACAGACATTATTGAAAATGAAGTTGTATTTATGCCGTTTCATTATTCAAACGGAGCAAATGTTATTACAAATTCAGCAATTGATCCAATAAGCAATATACCAGAATTGAAAGTTAGTGCAGTGAGAATTGAAAAAATCGATTAATATATTAATGAAAGCACTCTCAAATTCGAGAGTGCTTTTTGCATTACAGTTAATATATGAAAACTTTTAATGAAGAATTAAATTTCACTCATTGCCTGGTTGCTCCATGCTATTGCATCCAAATATAGAGTTGGAATCAGACGATCATCGAGGCCGATGGCTTTACTTCTTCTAGCAACGACTTCCCAATAACCTTTTTCATAGAGTTTTATTATATCAAGAACATCTTTAAATATATTTTTATTACCTATCAATGCATCTTTTAAATCGTCCTCTAAAGGTAAATCGGTCATGATTTTTTCCATGGGTTGATCCATCAATGCATCAATTGTTGAAAACAATCCTAAAATAAAATATTCTGATGATCGTTTCTTATTATCCATGACAACAGAAATATACTCAGCAAGTTTTGCCCTGATTAAAGAAGTTCTTACAAGTTCAGTTGGTTTATCTGGATTGATATTTCTCAGCATCAATATTGATACTACTTTTCTTATTTCTCTAAAACCCAACCTTACAAGTGCTTGATTTAGAGATGTAACACGGCTTCTTGCAGAAAATGCAGGTGAATTAACAAGTTTCAAGACCTTATAAGCTAAGGAAACGTCAGTTTCAATAACTTGTGTAATGCTTGAAAATTCTGGAATTGATTTATTTAATTCTTTTAGTATTCTAATATATGTTTGAAAGGATTCTTCAATTTCTTTATTTTCAATAATTTGAGGTTTTTCAAAGAAGTAACCTTGAAAATACGTATATCCAAATTCTTTTGCCTCTTCAAATTCATCATATGTTTCTACTTTTTCAGCCAACAATTTCGCATTGAAAGGTTTAAGTTGTTTTGCAATTTTAATCCGTTCATCTTTTGTTGTTTGAAGAAAATCGACTTTGACAATATCGACTATTTTTAGAAGCGATTCATCGTAATTGTTTAGTATATAATCATCTAAAGCAAATTTATAACCTTGGTTTTTAAGATGAATACAGGCTTCAATAAAACTTTCAGTAGGCTTGATATCTTCTAGGATTTCCACAAACAATGATTCAGGGCTAAAAATTGTAGGCGCTTCTTCTTTAATCAAATTCTCAGTAAAATTTATAAAAGACAATTTATTATCAGAAATGTTTTCAAGACCTAATAGCATTAAACTATTTACAATTACACTTGAACTAGCAACATTTCCATCGTTGAAATTGGCTTCATTATTTAAATTGTTACGATAAAATAATTCGTAACCGTAAATCTCTAATCTGGTATTGAAAATTGGTTGTCTAGCAATAAATATATCCATAATATAGCTCCTCTCATATAATTTACAGTATATGTTAACATTATATAAATATATAATGAAAAATTCAATAACAATAAAGAATTTAATTTGTGATATGGTATAATATTACTTACAAATAACACTTAGTGAAGGAGTGCGATATGACCGGATTAATTATTGGAAAATACCTACCGATGCATATGGGGCATGTTAATGCAATTTTAAAAGCCATATATATGTGTGATGAATTATTTGTAGTGGTTATCTACAATGAAGAAATTGATCGCGAAATGTGTGAGAATGATAATTTTAAATACATTGAACCTGAAATTAGAACAAGATGGATAACTCAACTTGCTAAAGATGTAAAAAACACTAAAATTATTAAAATTAAAGAGGAAGTACTAGAAAATGGCAAGCTGGATTTTTCCGGTAATACCGAAAAGATATTTAAGACAATCGGGAAAAAGATTGATCGTCTTTTTCATACAGATTTGAATTATTATAATCATATCAAGGAAAAATATTCTGGAATAGAAAGTTTAATCGAGCACTATGATTTGAAAAAATTCTCGATATCTTCAACACAAATTAGAAAAGAGGGAATATTTAATCATTGGGATAATATACCTACTGTCGTAAGACCGTATTTTGTTAAGAAAATTGTTATTGTCGGAACAGAAAGCTCAGGTAAATCAACACTTACTAAACATCTTGCCAAACTATACAATACAAATTATGTTGAGGAGTACGGAAGAGCGCTTTGTGAAAAAATGGGTGGATATGATGGGATATTTACACCTGATTTATTTCGTATCATAGCATATGGTCATAAAATGGCTGAATTTAAAGAAATCAATTATTCAAATAAAATTTTGTTTATTGATACAGAAATTATTGTGACCCAGTATTTTTCAGAACTGTTGGTGGGAAAAGATCCGCTTCTCGATATCATAGCTGAAAGAGATCATTATGATTTATGGATTTATCTAGAACCGGATATCGAATGGATAACTGATGGTTATAGAACTTACGGGGATGAAGAAAAACGTATACAGAATAATAATAAATTAAAAAAGATGCTGGATGATCGAAATATTGAATATCATGCTATTGGAGGAAGTTATATAGAGCGTATTACCAAGGCGATTGAATTAGTTGATGAAATTATGAAAAAATAACAGGTTAAAGCAAGATGTTTGAAAGCATCTTGTTTTTTTGTATAAATATCACAAAAAAATATTGGAACTATAATAATAAGTTGTTTAGAGAGTAATCAAATTAGGTATATTTAAAATGATGGAATAAAGCGGTTTATTAAAGAAAAGGGGGAATAAGTAGTGAAGAAATCTAGAAAATTGAGTTTGTTGATTGCGATAATGATGTTGCTTTCATCATTTTCATTTGGTTCAGTCTTTGCAGAGACATACCAGATTGAATGGGGAGATATGCTTTGGAAGATTGCTGAGAAGTACGATTTGGATTGGGAGTATTTAGCAGAATACAACAATTTGGAAAATCCTCATTTGATTTACGCGGGGGATACTTTAGAAATTCCAGACGATGCTGTAAAGATTACAGTACTTGCAACTGCTGATATGCACGGAAGAATTTATGCATATGAATACGCGATAGACTCAATAGATTCAGATGCGGGACTTTTAAAGATTCAAACACTGGTAAAAGAGGAAAGAGCAAATAACGACAATGTTATCTTGATGGATTCAGGAGATTTAACTCAGGATAATAGTGCGGAGTTATTTAATGACGATCCGATTCATTCAATGATTAAAGCTGTAAATTATATGGATTATGATTTATGGACTCTTGGTAATCATCAATTCAACTTCGAAAAAACTTTTACAGATGATTGTATCGAGAATTTTGAAGGGACAGCTCTTGCAGGAAATATTTACAAAGAAGATGGAACACGATATGTTGAACCATATGAAATCTTCGATTTCGAGGGTGTTAAAGTAGCTGTTATTGGTTTGACAACTCCATATGTTCCAATTTGGGAAGCTGCAGCACCAAGCCATTTTGAAGGTTTGACTTTTACACCTACTGTTGCAGAAGCTGAAAAAGTTGTTCAAGAATTAGAAGGAAAATACGATGTTCTTATTGGCTCATTCCATCTAGGCCAAGACGGAGAACATGGTTACGAAGGATCTGAGGCAATAGCTGAAGCTTGTCCAGAATTCGATGTTATATTTATGGCTCATGCTCATTCAAAGATTAATAACGTAGAAGTTAATGGCGTTAAGTTGATTGAACCGGGTAAATACGGCTGGGCATTGGCAAAAGCAGATATTTCTGTAATTCAGAAAGACGGCGAATGGACAGTTGATAATATAGTGACAAATAACTTAGAAACATATGGTGTCGAAGAAGATGCTGATATGGCTGCTGTATTTGAGTATGTACATGACGAATCAATTGCTGATGCAAACACAATTGTCGGGGAAGTAACAGCTGATTTCATCGAACGAGTAGACTTTATTACTGGTGAAAGCAATGTTACTACTATGCCGACATCACAAGTTGAAGATACTGCTTTGATAGATTTGATCAATGATGTTCAAATGTTCTATTCAGGTGCAGATATTTCTTCTGCGGCAACATTCACAAATAGTATGAATTTAGTTGCTGGCGACTTTAAGAAAAAGGATGTTGCATATATTTATAAATATCCAAATACTTTAATGGGAGTTAATATCACTGGTGAGAATTTGAAGGCTTATATGGAATGGTCTGCAAGTTACTTCAATACTTATCAACCAGGAGATTTAACTGTCAGTTTCAATGAAAATATTAGAGGATACAACTATGATATGTTTGCAGGTGTAGATTATGAAATTGATATTTCGGAAGAACCTGGAAATAGAATCAAGAATTTAACTTTAAATAGTTTAGGAATTGTAGATAGTCAAGTTTACAAGTTATCAGTAAACAACTATAGATTTGGAACTTTATTAGGGTTGGGTTTAGTTACACCGGAAGACAAGTATTATGATTCTTATACAGAAATGCAAGATGCCGGAAGGATTAGAGACCTGATTATCAAGTATATTACAGAAGAAAAAGCTGGTCTTGCAACTCCTGATCTAGTTCAAAACTGGGAAATCGTAGGAACTGATTTTGAGCATTCACTTAAGGATGAAGTTTATCAAATGGTTATTGACGGTGAAATAAGTATTCCTACATCTGAAGATGGAAGAACACCTAATGTAAGTGCCGTTAATATTGGTGATTTAGTTGAAGATGGTTACTTCAATGATGAATATGAACTTACCATAGTTCACACTAACGATATTCACGGTTTCTATGTAGAAGGCAAATATGATGGAATGGGAGCTGCTAAAATCGGAGCTTATGTCGATGCAGTAAAAGCAGAAAACACAAATACATTATTTATCGATGCTGGTGATGCGTTACAAGGAAATAATTTAGTGACGCTATCAAAAGGTGAATATGGCGTTGATATTATGAATGCACTTGGCTATGATGTGATGGTAGCTGGTAATCATGAATTCGACTACGGTTCTGAACGATTATTAGAACTAGAAGCAATGCTTGAATTTCCAATTCTTGCAGCTAATGTCAAGTATGACGATGATACTGATTTCATGGAAGATTATATTATCAAAGAATTTGATGATTTTTCAGTAGGTATTTTCGGACTAGCAACTCCTGAAACTACTTATAAATCACATCCTGACAATACAGTGGGTATAGTATTTGAAGATCCAAGTGTTGTAGCTGCTGAAATGGTAGCTGAGTTGGAAAGTCAAGTAGATGTAATTATCGCTTTGACTCACTTGGGAGTAGAAGGCGATGTTTCTAGTATGCTGTTAGCTGAAAATGTTGAAGGAATCGACTTGATTGTTGATGGACACAGCCATACAGATTTAGATTACGGTCTTGTTGTCAATGGAACATTAATCGTTCAAGCGGGAGAAAAATCTAAGAATGTAGGTGTTGTTAAATTTGATATCGAAGGCGGAGAAGTAGTTGAAGTTGACGCATATCAATATGACAAGTCTGAATCTGCTGAAGGAGCTGAAGATCAAGAAATTCTAGATTTAGTCAATGAACTTAAAGCTCTTAATGCAGTTATAGAAAATGAAGTTGTTGCATACAGCCCAATTGAATTGATTGGCGAAAGAGAGTTTGTAAGAACTGGTGAGACTAATTTAGGAAATATGCTTACTGAATCATTGCTTGATATCAGTGGCGCTGATTTAGCACTTAGTAATGGTGGTGGAATTAGAACTTCAATTGATATTGGTGATGTTACTAAAGGTGAAGTATTGACAGTTCTACCATTTGGCAATACTGTAAGAGTCATCGAATTGACAGGAGCGGATGTTATAGCTGCTATTGAAAATGGTATTACTGATTATCCTGAAGCTAAGGGAGCATTCCCACATGTTGCAGGAATGACAGTAAAATTTGACTCTACAAAAGAAGCAGGTAGCAGAGTTGTAGAAATACTTGTAAATGGTGTTTTGATTAATGAAACAGCAACATACACTATGGCAACTAATGATTTCTTAGTTGCAGGTGGCGACGGATATACAATGTTTAAAGGCAAAAATGTCGTTGCTGAATATGGTGCTATGGATGAAGTCTTAATTGACTACATGGCAAATACAGGCTTCGCTAAAGCTGCTATTACTGGCAGAATGATGGATATTAATTAA
>DAOUQP010000043.1 GCA_030625575.1 Eubacteriales bacterium
AACTGAAGGATTAGGTGCTTTGGTATCATATAATAATGAAACTAGAGAAGTTACAATTGTAAAAGATGGAACAGAAATTGTTTTATTGATTGGATCAAATGAAGCTTTAGTAAATGGTGAAACTATTCTATTAGACAGTAAAGCTGAAATTACAAATTCTAGAACTTATGTGCCGATTAGATTTATTTCAGAGATATTTGGTTTAAATGTCCAGTGGGATGGAGAAAATGAAATAATTGATATAGAAGAAGAACCAGCTGCTGAAGAAGAACCAGCTGCTGAAGAAGAACCAGCTGCTGAAGAAGAGCCAGCTGCTGAAGAAGAGCCAGCTGCTGAAGAGACACCATCTGAAGAATAGTAAGATTAACCAATCTACGTACGTGATATTTTAAAGTTGAGATTACACAATTTAATTGATATTGAAATTGTATTGTGTAAATGATAGAATAAATTAAAACGTACGTAGAGTTGGTGATGATGTGGCTTTTCTAACATATAATTTTTCTGCAATTAGAGGAAAACAGTGGAGTAAGGATTTCTATTCTTTTATGTGTCCACTAAATATAGTATCTAGGTTATTTAATGATGCTGAAGATAATATTCCTAGTATAATTTCAGATAGAATAGGCATAAATAATGAGTTGGTTGAGAAATTGACAAATAAAATACTTAGCAATAAAGCAACTTTTTTTGTAGAGCCTATTTTAGCAGCGATTGACACAGAAATACAATTTAAAGTATTGGACAATCAGTATCCTGAAATTGGTGTAATAAGCTTTCCTATGATCAGTGCTCGTTTAATTATTAATGGGCTTGAAGAGAAAATTGCGATAGAGAGGGCTATAAAAAAGAATCCAAAGCTAAGAAATAGTGTTCTTTCTGTGGTTATTTACTCTGATCCGGGATTTGTTATGGCTGAGGAGTTAGTAGAGACTAAAATAATTAAAAAATGTAAGAACAAAGATAATATAGTACTGGATAAAATAGAAGATTATGCTCGCCAATTGATAGAGAAACATGATTTTATAAAGAAACGCATTGATTTGAATAATAAAAGTCTTGGAAAGTATTCTAAAAAATTGTATTTGAAGAAACAGATTGCGCAGTCGACAAGGGCCATATTAGGGGATAAGTCTATTGATGGAATGCGTGAAATAGTAGATACGTTTTGGATTGATTACTTTACGCAGATAGAACTAATAAAACAATTTGATGGATATCAATTACGTACGGATTATGTAATTGATTATGGTACTGTTTTAGAGGCAATGGCTCTTTCGGTGAAAGAACTATATGCTAATGATGAGTATGATAGAGAGAAATTCTTTAAAGTGATAAATGAAATGGATTGGTCTAGGAAAAATCGGGACTGGAAGAAAAATATTCTTTCTGATAGTGGACGGGTAATAAAGAACAACGACGCTATAACGTACGTAATGAATAAAGTGATTAAAGAGTACAAGAAAACGCCAGTATAGACTGGCGTTAATTACTATTAATCCATTCGGCTACATCTATTAAAAGATCTTTACTGACATGACCTGGTGTGTAGTATTCATCAGGGCTAGGAGTACCTTCTCCTAAGTATAATAAATGGTTAAGACCTGGATAACTGATAAATGTTACGTTGTCATTGTTTTCTAAAGAAGCTTTCCAATTATTGAATTCAGTAATTGGGACTTGATAATCTCTTTCTCCATTAAGAATCAATAAAGGCTTATTGATATTTTTAGCTTCAGTTTGTGGCGTGTAAGATTGTAAATATAGCCAATAATCTTTTGAAATACCCATTAACTCGGTGTGCTGCAAGGTACTTTCTAAGTTGATGTTATGAATATTTTCTTGATATGTTTTATAAGTAGTCAATAGAGATTGTTCTTCTTCAGAAACCACATTATCGAGATTAAAAATATATTCAAATTGAGTAATGATTAGATCTTCGATTGGTGTTACAGGCGCTGAAATAAGTACGTAACCTGCTGCGTTTGGTGTTAGCTTAGCGATCTTCGGCATAAGGTAACCTCCAAAGCTATGACCGATAATGTATATGTTTTCTGAACTCACGTAAGAATTATTAGAAAGATATTCATATGCAAGCACAGCGTCTTCAACAGTTTCTTCATATGGAGTGAAGTGCTCGATATCGATTTCTTTGGTATAAGTGAATGTTCTTTTGTCGTATCTGAGAACGGCAATGCCGTTATCTGTCAAATAAGTCGCTATGTCTCTGAATGGTTTGTTTTCAAGTACGGTTTCATCTCTATCGCTTGGACCTGAACCGTGGACTAAAACTACAGCAGGAAAAGGACCATCGCCTTTTGGAATAGTTAGAGTTCCAGATAATATGAAAGGTTCATTTCCAAAACTTATTTCTAATTCTTTAATTTCTGTTTCTGATATCGCTTCTTCTAGAACGGGTAAATAATTTAAACCTGCAATATTTTTATCTTTATCAAAAACAATATTCATATTGATATTATTTTTTTCCATAGTGACTCTATATGTGAGTATGCTATAAGCTTCTTTTTCGACAATTGATAAAGTACCCGTTTCTATCCATTTTCCAAATTTTGATTCTAAATCAATAAAGATTTGATTAAAAACTGTTTCGTTGAGAGCTTTTTCCATTTCTTCTGAGTAGTAATAATTATTAAGCAGTTTCTCTGTATTCTGATTTTCTAAATCTTCAACATAACTTCCAGCGATTTCTTCCATTGTGCCTGTAATTTTTTGAGTTTCTACATTGGACGAACAGCCTGTAAAAAGAAGTAATATGATCAGTATAAATGTCAATTTTTTCATTATAATCATCCTTTCACATGTTTTATAAACAATCAATGTCTTTTAATTATTATATCATAATGTTGATTTGTTCAAAAGAAGGGTATAAATGGCAAGGAAATAACTACATAGAGGTGAAATAACTACATAGAGGTGAAATAATATCATGGAATTAGTAACTGTTAGCAAGAGTAGTACAATATTAAAAAGAATTAAATTGCTTGAAAAAATGCAATATATTAGTTTGTCAATTATGCTCTTTTTTACAATTACATTAACAGTAGTTAAAAATACTGCATTTATTAATATATATATTTATTATTTACTTTGTGGTATGGCATTATTTGTTTTATCAATTTATTTGAATAAAAGAAATCATTATTTGTTTTCAGTATACCTTGCAATTTTTTCAATGTTTCTTATAGTGTGGGTACCATTGCTAATTAATCCCTCGACTCTTGAGGATGGTTTAGTACCGCTTGTTTATTCTTTGATTATTATAGTTACATGTGCTGTTTTCTTGAATATAATTAATACAATATTTATGATACTAATACAGTTTATATTAAGTGGTTTTGTTATATATAATAATTCGAATTTACATGAATTCAACTTGATAGGCTTGTTTGCATTTTTTTGTATTTCTGGAATTGCCATTTTAATTGGAAGTTCAAGTGTTAAGAAAAGCCTTGAAAAGATAGAGGAGCAAAAGGACTCTTTATATGAAAAGATGTACTTCGATGGCTTAACAGGAATAGGTAGCAGGCTAAAATTTGAAGATAATATTGATATGCTAATAAAAAATAACGAAAAGTTTTTTACTGTTATCGACTTTGATATCGATAATTTTAATATTGTAAATAAAATTTATGGTTATTCTTCTGGAGATCAATTGTTGAAAG
This sequence comes from Eubacteriales bacterium, assembly GCA_030625575.1. Taxonomy (GTDB): domain Bacteria; phylum Bacillota; class Clostridia; order Peptostreptococcales; family Acidaminobacteraceae; genus DAOURC01. The sequence continues at coordinate 3,684 of DAOUQP010000043.1, forward strand.
AATTTTCGTGGGTTTTAAAAGATGTTTTCTCTAGCGAATTTTTATTTCGGTGGTCTGGTGATGAATTTTTAGTTATTCTTCTGACAGATGAGCGAACACATATTGATGAATTGATAGAGGAAATGAACAATAAATTCATTAAAGCAGTAAATGAAAAATTTAATGCGAGTGAATGTACGTTAAGTGCTGGCGTTGCTTCTTATCCAAAAGATGGGGAATGTATATCTGATCTTTTACAAAGTACAAGCTTAGCGTTAAATTATTCGAAAAATAATGGTAAAAATCAAATTTATTATTATGAATCTCTAATGAAAAAGAAAATAGTAAGGTTCCATGAAATACAAAAGTTTATCAACGAATCACTAGAAAATAATACTCTTGAATTATTTCTACAACCGATTTATGATATTAAAACGAAAATAATGTGCAATGCAGAAATATTATTACGCACGAAATCAAAGGAATTCACATTGGCTGAAATTCTTAATGTTGCAGAGACTACTTCTCAGATTATGCTAGTTGACGAATGGGTTGTAGAAAACACTTTTAAACTTATTAGTGAAAATAGAGAATTTTTTGCCAATAGTAAAATTAGCATAAATATGTCTGTGCATTCCTTTAAAGCAGAGAATCTTATTGAAGATTTGCAAAAAATGCTAAGAAAATATAATTTAAATGCTTCAAAATTTACATTTGAAGTTACAGAACATACGGCTATTGTAGATGTTGAAGAGTCAAAACGTATTTTTGTATTACTTAAACAATTAGGTTTTGAAATCGCCATTGATGATTTCGGTACGAAATATTCATCAATAAATTATTTGAATATGTTCCCTATAGATGTACTGAAAATTGATAAATCTTATGTCGATAATATTGTAACTGATAAAAATACCGCTGCAATTGTTAAGCATATAATTGCACTGACAAAAGATTTAAATCTTAAGACTATAGCTGAAGGAATAGAATATAAAGAGCAATTAGATATTCTTGGTGAGCTCGGTTGTGAGTATGCGCAAGGCTATTTGCTGGCTAGGCCTATGGATTTTGAAAAATTCAAAAAAATTGCAAGTGTTACTGCAACTTAACATATTCTTATGATTTAAAATGTTAGAATAATCATAAGAAAGGGTGGAGATTATGGACAAAAATTTACTTAGAAAATATGCTGAGATAATTATTAAAACGGGAGTAAACATACAAAAGAATCAACTTTTAGTAATTACTGCTCCGGTTGAAAATTATGAAATAGTTGAAATGATTTCTGAAATTGCCTATAAAGAAGGGGCAAGGGATGTTATAACAAATTGGAATGATGAGAGACTGGATAGAGTCAGATATTTACATGCACCAGATGATATCTTTGATGAAGTTCCTGAGTGGAGAAAGATGTTCTATCTAGAAAATGTTCGAAAAGATGCTGCATACTTAAGATTATCTGGCAGCGATCCTGATATCTTAAATGGAGTTGAGCAGGATAAAATAATACGCAGTAGTAAAGCGTTTGGAGAAGCTCTTAAGGAGTATAGAGAGCGTTTAATGGCCAATAAAAATGTTTGGTGTGTGGCATCGGCGCCTACAAAAGCATGGGCTATGAAAATGTTTCCTGGACTTAGTGAAGATGAAGCGAAAGAAAAGCTTTGGGAAGCGATATTCAAAGCAAATAGAATCGACAGAGAAGATCCTATTGTTGCAATAGAGCAGCATAAAGCAAATCTTAAAAAAAGTATTGATTTCCTAAATGGTCATGGATTAAAGAAATTAACATACAAAAACAGTTTAGGAACTGATTTAGTTATTGATCTTTCAGAGAATCATGTGTGGCTTGGCGGCAGTGATTTTATGGAAAATGGAATAGAATTCATGGCTAATTTACCTACTGAAGAAGTGTTCACTCTTCCTAAAAAAGACGGAGTAAACGGTATTGTATATAGTTCAAAACCATTTGTATATAATGGTACATTGATAGAAGATTTCAATATAACTTTTAAAGATGGCAAGGTAGTAAAATACGATGCAAGGCAAGGGAAAGAAGCACTAAAGAGTCTAGTTGAACTGGATGAAGGATCTTGTTATTTGGGAGAAGTTGCACTGGTTCCGTATGAATCGCCGATTTCTCAAATGAATATACTATTTTATAATACTTTATTTGATGAAAATGCATCTTGTCATTTAGCTTTAGGTGAAGCCTATCCGATCTGTATAAAGGGTGGAGAAAACATGACTAAAGAAGAGTTGGAAAAAGAAGGTGTAAACAGCTCGATAGCTCATGAAGACTTTATGGTAGGAACTAAGGATTTAAGTATAATAGGTATAGATAAAGATGACAATGAAGTTGTTATCTTTGAAAAAGGAAATTTTGCATATTAAATAAGAGAGGCCGCAGAAATATCTGCGGCCTATTTTTATCGAGAACAATTGTGAATTTCGCACCTTTATTAGAGTGTTTCATACGATAATAATATAAATTCATCAAATATATATAATGATTATTGTTGTTAAATAAGAGATAATATAGATATTAAGGGGTGGACGGCGTGAATATATATCACAAATTATTATTTGAATATGAAGAAAAAACAGAAATTGCATTATTAACCGTTACAGCTGTAACCGGATCTAATCCTGCTCAAGTCGGTAAAATGATGATTATCGATAAAGAAGGTAAAGTGTTGGAAGGAACAATAGCTGGTGGAAGTATTGAAGAGCAAGCGAAAAAAGAAGCCGTTGCTTTGATGGAAATGGGAGAATCAAAGACAATAAGAATTGATATTCAAGATGAATTTGGCAATGAATGTATTGGCACGGTAGATATATTTGTTCAAGTTTTTGTTCAAAAAGATGAGATTATTATAATTGGAGCCGGTAATGTCGGACACTCTGTTTATAGAATAGCCGAGATGCTTGATTATGATATCATCATTGTGGATGATAGGCCTGATTATGCAACGAAGGAACGTTTTCCCAAGGCTAAATCTATGATTATCGGTGAATTTGAAGTGATTTTAAAAGATTTGAAAATTCATGAAAATTCAAATATAGTTATTTCTACTCATGCACATGAATATGATGAATTAGCTCTTTTATCGGTTGTAAACAGTAATGCTAAATATATAGGTATGCTTTCTAATAGAAGAAAGGCAAAATTGATTCTTGAGAATTTAGAAAAAAAGGGAATATCAAATGAGAAAATTGAGAAAGTTTATGCTCCTATAGGCTTAAGTATCGGAGGAACGAAACCTGAGGAAATAGGGGTTTCTATTATGGCTGAAGTTCTAGCGGTAAAACATGATAAAATGTTTAATTTTAAAAATGAGAAAAGAAATTTATAATTTTTTTAAATAATATGTTTTAGTTTCTAATTATTTGAGAATATAGATAATAGGGGATGATGTTGTATGAATAAAAAAATAATCATTATAGTATCTGTAGTGCTTTTCAATTTGATTGCAGGTATGACAATAATACTGATGATGCAAAAGAGAAAAGAAATAACTATTGACACTCTTGAATAAGAGTGTTTTTTTTGTTCTAATTAAAGTGAGTTTATATCAAATTCTTGTTTTCAAAACAAATTCTTTATAGAATATGGGCGATAAGATGAAAGAAATATGGATAGAGTTTAAAGAAAGTGCATTTGTTCTAAAAAACAACATCTCGAGATTCATTAAATATCAAATAGCTACTAAAATATTGCTATCAATTTTTTTGATTCCGATGTTTTATTGGATTGCAAGCACACTAATGAAGAGTAAAGGATATTATTATTTAACAAATGGACTTTTGCAGAAATTTTTATTATCTCCTCAAGGAATAATAATGATGCTTCTAGGGCTGGCATTTGGATTGATGATTATCCTGATAGAATTTGGAGGACTTATTTTAATAAGTTATCAGTCGATTTCCAACAAGGAAGAGAGCAGTTTTTTTAATATATTGAAGTACTGTTTATATAAGATGAAATACATATTGAGCATCGATGGTTTGTTTGTAGTTTTTTATTTATTTATAATAATTCCACTGATTAATAGCGACTTTAAAATAAGTGTATTTAAACAATTGGAAATCCCGGGATTTATAATGGATGTCATTAACGCGAATATCTTATATCAGATATATTTGAGTATATTGACAGTGATATTTGTAATATTTGCTGTGAAATGGATATTTACTCTGCCTATTATTTTGCTCGATAGCGGTAAAGTGAAGCACCCTTTAAGAGAGAGTGGAAAATTAATCAAGAATAATTTCAAATATATTTTTAAATACGCGATATTTGTGATGCTTTTCAACGTGATAATATTTTCATTGATTTCATCGCTTTTATTATTGATATTACCAAAGTTTTATTTTGATATAATTTTACCATCAACAATCAGTATCGGATTAACTTTAACATCATTTATAGTAGCTCCATTTTATGCAATATTATTCACTAAATTATATATCAATATTAAAGGAGAAGAAAATATTGAAATATCTTTAGTGAGTAAAGATGAAATTTCGATTATCGACAAATTAATCAGCAATGTGAAATTGTGTATTACGTTATTTGTACTATCTGTGATTATAATGTCGGTATTTACATATTATTTTATCGATAAAGTGGATAATATGAAATATGATGTAAAAATTACTGCGCATAGAGGAAGTTCTATTGATGCACCTGAAAACACACTGTCTGCAATCGAAGCGGCGGTAAATAATGGAGCGGATTTTGTAGAAATCGATGTGCAAGAAACTAAAGATTCCAAATTGATTCTCTTACATGACAAGAGTTTTAAAAGGACAACGGGAATAGATAAAAGCCCATGGGAATTGACATTGAGTGAAATAAAACAGCTTGATGCCGGATCGTGGTTCGATGTTGAATATAAAGATGAGAAGATTCCCACTCTTGAAGAAGTTATTGAATATTCAAAGGGGAAAATCAATTTAAATATTGAAATTAAAACAGACAAACACAACAAAAATCTAGTGAGCGAAGTAGTAAGAGTGATCAAGGAAAATGGAATCATCGATACTTGTGTCGTTACATCTATTGATTATGAAGCGCTTGAGGAAGTTGAAAAATATGAATCTGAAATAAAAACTGGATATATCATGTTTATTGCTTTAGGTGATTTGAATAAGCTGAACATAGATTTTTACAGTATAGAAGAAACTGTTGTCAGTAAAAAATTTATAAACAATGCACATAGAATTGGAAGAGAAGTCCATGTTTGGACCATAAATACAACTGAAAGTATGGAAAATGTATTACGACTCGGTGTTGATAATATTATCACTGATAATGTAAACGAGTTAAAACAACTCATAGAACAAAGTTATTAAATATAAAATAAGAGATGCTTTTTTGGCATCTCTTATCTTTTAATATGGTATTTTATTATCGCTTTCTTGCCATTCTTTGAAAGGTGCCAAGCAAGCTTTCCTCTCTATCTGCTCGGAATTTATGTGCTTCTGAGGGTTTTTCCCCTTTAAAACATCATAAAGCAGTTGATCGTCAAATCCGATTTCAGCTGCATCTTTTCTTGAACAGCCGTAGTAGATTTTATCGATTCTAGCCCAGTGGATAGCCGAGTAGCACATAGGACAAGGTTCACTTGTAGAGTATATTTCGCAGCCCTCGAGGCTAAATGTCTTTAACTTTTCGCATGCTTTTCTTATAGCTTGCATTTCCGCGTGAGCTGTAGGATCGTTATGAGTTACAACTTGATTATGACCTCTTGAAATAATTTCTCCACTTTTTACTATTACTGCCCCGAATGGACCACCTTCATGATCTGTAATACCTTTTTTTGCTTCTTCTATAGCTTCTTGCATAAATTTATTCACTAATATCACCTTTTTTACTCATTAATTTCGATGTCGATAAAATCAAATCTAGTGACATCGAATAGTCCCATATCTGTTAGCTTAACTTCTGGTATAACTGGAAGAGCTAAGAAACTAAGTGTCATAAATGGATCGATGTTACTTGGAAGATTGAGATCTTTATTAGCAATGTCGTTAAGCTTTGCCAATGTATCCGCAACTTCGCGCATACTCTTGTCGGAGATGAGCCCGGCTATTGGAAGCGGTAGCGACTCCTTGATCTCTCCGTTGATCGAGATGGAAATTCCACCTTGAATGCGCTTTATCTCATTGATAGCGTTGATCATATCCTCGTCGTTATCACCAACTACTATTATATTGTGAGAATCATGTGCAATTGTTGTGGCGATGGCTCCACCTCTCATTTTGAAGTTTTCTATTAAAGCTAGTCCTATAGATCCTTTTTTGCCGTATCTCTCAATGACTGCAAGTTTTAAAATATCAATGTGTTTGTTGCATATGAAGCAGTTGTTCTCATCAACGCTCACTTTTCTAATGACTTTTTCAGTTACCAAAGAGTGCTGTTGTAATCTTATGACATTTACTATATCGTTATTCAGCTTAATTTCTAGGTCTTTTTTAGTAATAGTATCTATGATAACTGTATTGGTTACCTTATTTAAATCAGGTAATGCAATGTCGAATAACGGGTTGTCGTTTTCACCAACCAAGATACCTTTTTTATAAACTTTTTCGACAATAAATTCTTCTAGATTTTCAACTATCAGAAAATCTGCATCATAACCAGGAGCTATTGCACCTATATCTCTTAAGTGATAACACTCTGCAGTGTTTATAGTAGCCATCTGAATAGCGCTAATCGGTGGAATGCCGAGTTTTATTGCTTTTCTTATACTGTGATCAATGTGACCTTCGTGTATAACATCATGAGGATTTCTATCATCTGTGCAGAATGTACACCTTCTTTGATTTTCAGGAGTCACTCCGCTGATAAGTGATTCCAAATCTCTTGCCGCCGAGCCTTCCCTTATAGCAATATACATCCCAAGCCCGAGTTTTTCTGTCATTTCATCGACGGTTGAACACTCATGATCTGTTCTTATTCCGTTTATAAGATAAGCGTTCAAATCTTTTCCTGTGACAAAAGGACTGTGGCCATCGATTATCTTTTTATGAGCCAACAACATTTTATCGACGACTGTATCAGATGCGTTGATAACACCTGGGTAGTCCATCATTTCACCTAAACCAAGGACCTTGTCGTAGTTGATAAGAGGTGCTAAATCATCGGCTTTCAATGTTGCTCCAGAGTGCTCGAATTCAGTAGCTGGAACACAAGATGGGAGCATAAAGAAAACGTTCAAAGGGATGTCTTTTGATGCATCCATCATAAATTCAATGCCTGTTATACCGAGTACATTTGCAATCTCATGTGGATCAGCGATAATGGTAGTCGTTCCCTTGGGAACGATTACCTTTGCCATTTCACCAGGTGTAACTTGAGAAGATTCTATGTGTACATGACTATCTATAAGCCCAGGCACTACATATTTTCCTTTCAGATCAATAATGGTGTTTCCTTCATAATCGCCAAGGCCTATAATTTTACCTGAATCTATCGCGATATCTTTTTCTTCAATTTTATAATTGAAGACATTGACTACTTTACAATTCTTGAGAACTAATTCAACTGGTTCGTGTCCAGCTGCCAGATGAGCTCTTCTTTGTATTTTTTCTCTTGTATTCATAATCCTCCTCCTTTTATGACCTAGCTGGAATTTTTAATTCCATAGCAGGTCAAACGCAACGAGACAAAAATCTATGATTTTGTCGTTGAGACTGCGTAAATGTAAATATCTTAGAGGTTATTCTTTTTCATCCATATATCTTCAGCTTTGATAGGAAGTTTATTGATTCTAACACCCATAGCGTTTTTAATCGCATTAGCGATAGCTGCTGGTGGTGTATCTATACCTATTTCACCTACAGATTTTGCGCCGAAAGGTCCAGATGGTTCATAACTTTCTACAAATTCTACATGAATCTCACCGACTTCTTCTCTTGTTGGAATTCTGTATTTCATGAAAGACGAGTTAACAAGTCTTCCTTCATCGGTATGGTTTACTTCTTCATAAGAAGCCATACCTATTCCTTGTAAAAGTCCTCCCTCAACTTGAATTTTTGCAAGATTAGGGTTGATGGTTGTTCCACAATCTACAGAGGCATAGTAGTCTAAAATCTTATATTGCCCAGTTCTTTTATCAATCTCAATCTCGACCGCACCTACCATATATGGAGGTGGTGCTGTTTCTCCGACATATGAACCTATTGTCTGAAGCTGTTGTTGATTTTCAGAATAAGTAATTATAGTGGCTAAATCAACTAGAGAAATTTTGTCATCCTTGCTGTAAATATATTCTCCATCATATGAAACTTCATCAGAATCAAAGTGTTCTCTACCTATTCTTAGAATTTCTTGAACCATTTTTTCAGCAGCTCTTTTTACGCCATTTCCCGAAACATATGTTGTGCTTGAGGCGTAAGCGCCGACATCGAATGGGGTGAGATCTGTATCTGATGAGTATACGCTTATTTTATTCACTGGAATTTGAAGCACTTCAGCTGCTATTTGAGCTAGAATTGTATCAGAACCTGTTCCTATATCGGTAGCACCTATTGTAAGGTTGAAAGTACCAAAATCATTTAGTTTAATAGAAGCACTTCCCATATCTATAAATGGAATACCAGAGCCTTGCATTGCAAGAGCAAGTCCTACACTTCTTACAGTGTTTTCGTCGACTTCAACACATGGATATTTTTCTTTCCATCCTATTTTATTCAAGACATTTTCTAAACAGATGTCAAGCTTGCAACTTTCTACTGTCATAGGAGAACCTTCTTTACCTTCGCCCATCACTTCAAAGATTTTAGAAGTTTCCATTTCTTTAATCATGTTTTTCTTTCTAAGCTCGATAGGGTCGATGTTTAATATTTCTGCCAGTTCGTCGATAGCTGATTCTAATGCGAAATTACCTTGAACCGCACCGTATCCCCTGTAAGCTCCAGCTGGTGTCAAGTTGGTATAAACTACATCTCCTCTAAAACCAACGGCTTTAACCTTGTTATAAAGAGGTAATGTTTTGGAGCCGGCAACCATTAAAACTGTAAGAGCATGTTCGCCATAAGCTCCTGTATTTGATAATATATTCATATCTATTACTTGAATAGTACCGTCTTTCATAGCGCCGATTTTCATATCTATTCTCATTGCATGTCTAGAATAAGTTGATTCAAAAACTTCTCTTCTCGTGTAGATGTATTTTGAAGGTAAACCTGTCATCATGGTTACCAGCGATACAAACACTTCACCGTGAACAGCTTGCTTTCCGCCGTATCCTCCACCTACTCTAGGTTTAAAGACTTTAATCTTTTCCATAGGAATATTTAGAGTTCTAGATAAAATTCTTCTTATGTGAAAAGGTGTCTGTGTCGATGTAATGATATTTAATCTTTCTTGGTAATCCAAGTACGCAGTTGAAGAATGAGGCTCGGTCATAGCATGGCTTTGAGCTTGAGTATAATACCTTCCTTCATATACTACATCTGATGAATTCAGTTCTTTCTCAACACTACCTATTTCCATTGCATAACCAGCGGCCAAGTTTCTATCTGGAAAATGTCCGATATCAAACATCTCAAAAGTTCCGTCATTATCGTGAACCTTAACAGGATTGTCTTTTGCTTTTTCAAAGTCTAAAATTGGTTTATAAATTTCATAATCAACTTTGATTTTCTTCATCGCCTGTTCTACAGCTTTAACGCTTGTACCTGCGACGATGGCAACGGCATCTCCTACATATCTGACGACATCTGCCAGAACTTTTTTATCGTAAGGCGAAGGTTCTGGATAACCTTGACCAGCTCTTGTCATCAAATTATCAGGTACATTTTTGTAAGTTAAAACACATTTGATTTCCGGCATTTTTTCAGCTAAGGAAGTATCGATAGATATAATTTTTGCATAGGCATAAGGGCTTCTAAGCGCTTTGACTATTAGTGCGTCTTGTGGAGCCAAGTCATCTGTATAAGCGGGTTTACCTTGAGTCAAACCCATGCCGTCAATTTTGCGAATAGGTTTATTTACTGCCATCGTGTCTCACCTCCATGTAGTGTTTAATCGCTCTATTATGTCCTTCGTATCCGGAGCATCTACATAAATTGCCGACAAGATAATGCTTGATTTCTTCATCGCTTGGATCTTCATATTGTTTCAGCATAGTATGGATTGCAACTACTAAACTAGGCGAACAATATCCGCATTGTTCAACGCCTTCAGCAGTTAATGCTTCTCCAATTTTTCTAGCATCCTCTTTTAGACCTTCTACAGTTAAAATCTTCTTGCCTTCAGCTCTATAAGAAAGATAAGAACAAGATGGAATCAATTCATCATCAATGGAAACTGAACATATACCACAAGTTGTTGTGTCGCAACCTTTTTTTACGCTTTTATAGCCGAGTTTTCTAAGTGTATCTAGCAGCATTTCATCAGATTCAACTAATACCTTGTGAATGTTGTGGTTGACATTCAATGTTATTTCCATGTTCTCACCTCCTTGAGTGCATCTTCCAACATGCTTTCTGCGAGTGCTCTACGGTATTCTTCGCCAGCTTTTAAATCGGATTCAAAATCTATATCTTTTAGTAATTCTTTTGATGAAAGATGTAGATTCGGATCTTCAATCAAAGTTGCAATCATAGGTCTTGCACCTACAGAAATTCTTAAATGGTCATTTTTAGATATTGCCATGTTTATAATAGGAAAATCTGTATATGTCAGTTGCTTGCTTGTATATAGTGATTGTATAACTCTTGGAATAATAATCTTTACTAAAATATCTGGATCGGTATCTTCAGATTTTAAGAAATCCACAAGTGAAATCTTACCTTTTTTAAAAAATACAAGATCTGCTTCTAAAGCCAAAAGTGCAGTGATTAAATTTGAAAAAGAATATTTTCCACAAACACTACCGCCGATTGTAGCTATATTTCTTAATGCCACACCTACTATGTGTTTTACAGAGTCTTTTAGAGCGCTTGGCAATTCTTCCTCTACTTCTATCTGGCGAAGCGAAGTCATAGCGCCTATTTCAAAAGTAGTCGGTTCGACTTTAATATAGCTTAAATCGAGTTTTGAGAGATCTATTGCTGAATTTACATTTCTTTTTTGAAGCTTGATAAAAGCGCCACCTGCCAAGAGTATGGATTTTTTATCGTTTACAAGAGCGTTATATGCTTCATCTAAGCTTGTGGGCATAATAATTTGTTCAAATCTCAAAGCTATTCCCCCTTCATTTTTTCATATGCTTCATCTTTCGTGTAGAAAGTTACATCTGCATCTTTTCCAACTGCATCTATGTCTTTTAATCCATTTCCTGTAACGACTATACATACAGAATCGTCTTTATTGATTTCGCCATTTTTTATCATGTTTTTAAGACCGGCATAAGATGTAGCGCCAGCTGGTTCGGCAAATACACCGGTTTTGGCGGCCATTTCTTTAATGGCACTTATGATTTCATCATCGGTCACGTTGATGAAGTGACCACCAGTTGATTTTACAAATTTACATGCTTTAACGACATCTCTTGGATTTCCAACAGATATGCTATCTGCAATAGTCGATACTTCTTCTTGAATAGGAGTAAAAGGTTCCCCATTATCAAAAACATGTTTAAGAGTAGAAGCGTTTTCAGCCTGTACGCCTATGACCTTTGGAATTTTATCAGTAAGGCCTAGTTGATAAAACTCCTTGAATCCCTTACAGATGGAACTGATGACAGTACCATCACCTACTCCTACCAAACAGTAATCAGGAGCAATATAATCATTTTGAACCAAGATTTCATAAGCGCCGGTTTTCTTTCCTTCAAGCAGGTAAGGGTTGATTGCCGAGTTTCTACAATACCATCCTTTTTCTCTGCCGATATCAAGTGAAATATCAAAAACTTCATCATAAGTTGCTTTAACAGGAATAACCTCGGCGCCTGCCACCAATAGTTGCGATAATTTGCCTTTAGGTATTTGGTCAGGTACAAAAATATAAGTTTTTAAATTTGTATGAGCCGATGTAAGAGCTAGTGATGATGCCGCATTTCCGGTTGATGCACAGTAGATTGTGTCGTATCCAAGTTCGATTGCCTTATTGACTGCTATTATACTCGCTCTGTCTTTATATGAACTAGAGAAGCTGATTCCATCGTATTTTATTAGTACCTCATTTTGGCCTAATAAACCTTTAAATTTCAGTAAAGGTGTTCCTCCTATGAATTCATCTACCTGAGTATGTGATGAAACAGGTAAAAGATCTTTAAACTGAAAGATGCCGGCTTTCTTATCAAAATCATCTCTCGTTAGATGGATATTTTTCATGTCGTATACAACTTCTAAGGTGCCTAGTAAATCACCGCATTCATCACACGTGTATCTATTTGGCGTCGGTTCATATATTTTGCCGCAGCTGATGCATTTAAGAGTATATCGGCTCATCATAGTACCCCGCTTATTGCTTCTACTGGGCATCTTGATTCGCATAATCCACATTTCATACAGATATTTTTATCGACTTCGATTTTATCGGTGAAACTTAGAGCTGCTTCTGGGCAGATCCTAACGCAAAGCATACATTTAGTGCATTTATCGTGATCTATTATCGGATTTCCGCCGATGCCTTGAGGCTTGATGTCAAGCTCTGTTTTTCTAAGAGACTCGATAGATTCGATATCGTATTTTTCCATAACCTTAGGTAATTTATCAATTATTTCATCATATGTTTTTCTTCCATTTATCAAAGCGGAAGATAACATTTGAACAAGGTCGGCTCCTGCTAAAATAAATTCCAACACATCTTCAGCGCTTGCTACTCCACCAGTTGCTAT
>DAOUQP010000190.1 GCA_030625575.1 Eubacteriales bacterium
AGAGTCTATTCGGAAATTGAAATAGGAGTAGTGCTGTTTAGTTTTAAAAAAGGATTTTTGACAATGACTGAAAATGCAAAGGCGATGATTGGGGAGTTTAAATGATGTCAAAAGTATATGTAATCGGCATGGGTGTTTCAAATTATGAATATCGTTTACTGCGTGCTGATAATTTAATTTTAACGGCAGATATATTAATAGGTGCAAAAAGACATTTGGATGGACTGGATATTGTTGATAAACAACAGATATATTTGGAAAATGGATTTGATGATGCAATTGAATATATAAAAAAATTCTATAAACAAAAGCGAATATGTATTTTGGTTTCAGGCGATCCTGGTTTTCATAGTTTCTTAGGTTATTTAAAAAGAAATCTATCGAATATACCTATTGAAGTTGTTCCGGGAATATCTTCGATACAGGTTCTTTTTGCAAAGCTGCAAATGATGTGGCATGATGCGACAATTGTCAGTTTGCACGGCAGAAAAATAGATATTGCCATGCTCGCAAAATCATCAGAAAAATTATGTGTTTTGACGGATAGTGAGATGACGCCATCTGTTATAGCGAAAGAATTGGTCGAAGCTGAAATAGATAAAAAAATAATGGCGATAGGTGAAAGACTTGGATATGAAGATGAAAAAATAAGTAAAATGAGATTAGCAGAAGCGATTAATTATGATGCTGATCCGTTGAATGTTGTGGTGATTTATGATGAAAATGTACAAATATAGCGGTATAGGTATCCCTGATAAATACTTTTTTCGCGAGGATGTTCCTATGACTAAATCAGAGGTAAGGGCGGTTACCATGTCGAAGCTCGAACTTGCTAAAGAGGATATCATGCTAGACATAGGTTCTGGGACGGGCTCTGTTACTGTTGAAGGGGCGTTTATCTGTAAAAAAGTGTATGCGGTTGAAACGAAGAAAGAAGCGATTGCGCTTACAAAGAAGAATTTAAACCATTTCAATATAAAAAATTCTGAACTTATAAATGGTTTGTTTCCTAATGTAGATATTCCAATAGATAAAGTAGATGCAATATTTATCGGCGGGTCCAAGGGAAAACTCAAAGAAATTTTCAAATGGACAGATAAAAATCTAAATGCAGGTGGAAGAATCGTTGCGAATTTTGTAACGCTTGAAAATACTGTCGAGTTTATTGATCTTTTAAAAGAATACAAATATGAAGACATTGATATTACACATATGCAAATATCAAAAGGAAAAAATATCGCTTCATATACAATGATGCAATCAAATAATCCTATTTATATAATTAAAGGAGTTAAAAAGCAATGATGAATAAAGTTTTTTTTGTTGGAGCGGGTCCTGGAGATCCAGATTTATTGACTATCAAAGGAAAAAGAATCATAGATACTTCTCAGGTAATCATATATGCGGGTTCGTTAGTACCGAGGCAAGTCATTGAAAGTTGTCAAAATGATGCTGAAATTTATAACAGTGCAAAACTTGATCTCGATGAAGTTGTCGATATCATCACTAAGGCGCATGATGCGGGAAAACAGGTGGCAAGAGTTCATACAGGTGATCCATCTATCTATGGAGCGATTAGAGAGCAGATAGATATGCTCAATGAAAAAAACATATCGTGGGAAATTGTTCCTGGAGTTTCTTCTTTTACAGCATCTGCAGCCGCACTAGGGAAAGAATTTACTTTACCTGGAGTTTCGCAGAGTGTCATATGCACTAGAATTTCAGGTAGAACTAAAGTGCCAAAAGAAGAATCTTTGGAACTCTTAGCTTCTCATAGGGCGTCTATGGCGATATTTTTATCTGTGGGAATGATCGATGAAGTGGTAGAAAAACTAATGGAACATTATCCAGTGACAACCCCGGTTGCCGTTGTTCAAAGAGTGACGTGGCCCGATCAAAAGATCGTGATTGGAGATTTAAGCAATATAAAAGAAAAAGTTAAAGCGGAAAACATCACAAAGACCGCTCAAATTCTAGTAGGTGATTTTTTAGGAGATAAATATGAACTTTCAAAGCTCTACAGTCCTAGTTTTTCACACGAATATAGAAATGCGAAAAAAAATGATGATTGAAACAAAAGGAAAATGGGCTTTGATATCTCTTACAAAAGAAGGATTGAAATTATGTAAGAGAATAAAAGATAAAGTGGATATCCCCTGCACCATTATGAGTATAAAAAAAAGAAGTGATGAACTAGTCGATAAAGAATTTGATGACTTCAATGAAATGATGAGTCATGCTTTTAAAAACTTCGATGCGCTGATATGTGTCATGGCATCCGGAATAGTGGTTAGAAGCATTGTAAATCAAATTGTATCAAAGACTATGGATCCTGCTGTGCTGGTACTTGACGAGAAGGGGAAATATGCAATATCTCTTTTATCGGGACACATCGGAGGGGCTAATGAAATAAGTCTTCTTCTAGAGGAAAAGATGGGCTCTAAAGCTGTTATAACCACAGCATCTGATGTGATGGATAAACCTGCAGTCGA
>DAOUQP010000079.1 GCA_030625575.1 Eubacteriales bacterium
CCTTTCTAATTCTTCTATTAAACTCCATTATTATTCCTCCTAAATTAAAATATATTTTTAACTTACCTGCAATTTAAATAAAATATACAAAAAAAGAGTTAGCTTATCTATAAAAGACAATCTAACTCACAATTTCTACACTTCAATTAAAAGGTTGTTTTAATCATATAAAAATCCGTTATTTGCGTAATAATCTATTCAATTATTCAAAACAATTTCATTATATTTTTCACTAGCAATTTTTACAGCCGACACAATGGCTTTTTTTGCCGATCCAAAATAATTCAATTCAAAATCTTTTTCAATACCGCTAATATCATTTAACGTTTTTCCAACAATAATTCTTTTAATGTAATTTTTCGCCAGATCAGTAGCGAGTGAACATTCAATGTCTTTGATCAAAGATGTTTTTCTATCAACCAACAACGCCACTCCAACTACTTTATATAATTCAGTTGCTGTAATTCCATTCGGAAGTTTTGCATAAGCGGTTATTAAAATATCATCATTTTTCATATTTCCCACCTCTTTTTAAGCACATAATAATATACAAATTATATTTACCATCAATAAATATATTATATACCTTTTTTATCTACATAGGAAGATTGTGTAGGATGATAGTAAAAATAACCATTCCGAGCAATGCAAACGGATATGTAGCACCATATCCTGCTGCAGGATCATCAGAACCAACAGCTTCGACAGCCGCTCCAAGTCCTGGCGTAGAAGTCATTCCACCACAAATAGCTCCCGAGAGCATAATCCAATTGATTTTAAATACATATCTACCTACGAAGAATCCTATCATCATAGCAGCAACACCGACAGCCGTCGCAACTACAGCAAGATATATTCCAGTTCCTGAAAGCGCTTCAAAAACCTTATATCCATATCTCAATCCGACTACCGCCAAAAAGAATGCTAAGGCAAGCTGTCTAACTACTCCTAGTATCTTGCTGTCCATTCTAAAATGCAAGCACCCGATTTTTCCTATATGTCCTAATATCAAAGATCCAATCAGCACTCCACCTGTAGAACCAAGTGAGAACATTCCAAGACCTATCAGTTTTAAATTTATGCTGAATTTACCTACTGTATAACCAACTAAGCAGGCAAATATAAATGCCATTAAATCGAATTTTACTTCCTCTATTTCTTTTCCATTTTTATTCCTGTTATTCTTAGTATTTTCAAGTTCTTTTCTATATTCTTCTTCTTCCTTTTTAATATCTATTTTAAATATTTTAGGGAAGAAATTCATTGCAAGAATAACAATTAAAACACCGAACGGATATCCAATCGCATGACCTACTCCAACTCCAGCCTTGGCATCATTTATAAATTGTTCTTTTTGATCATCAGTAAGCGAAGGAGTATTCTGTATAGTCAATTCACCACTTGTATCTAGCATACCTAATAACTTCGCCTTGGATTCATCATCTAAATCACTATACTCACTTACCCATTCCTCAGCATGTCCACCAGCTGTTTCTATCGCTGCTGCAAGTCCTGGAGAACTTGTCAATGCTCCTGTATACACTCCGGCGATTTCATATGGATTCGAATCAGTTGTCAATTTTGTCATGCCATAAGTAGTACACGCTCCAATGAAGGTAATGACAAGACCTAATATAATGAACTTCACTCCGTAATTTTTAATAACACCGCCAATATCTTTTGAAGCTAAAAGCCCGACCGCCGCAACAAAAAGAATTAGAAAAAACGAAAAAAAGTTTTTATCAACTACTCCGACTTTCATTAGATTCGTAGCAACGACATACATCTTATCTCCAGCTGCAAATCCCTCTGCATACCTCATTGCAAACCATCCAATTACTAGACCTGTGAAAAGAGTCCCTGAAATACCAAAATTAAATTTACCGAATTGAATTTTACCAAATAAAAGACCTGTAAAAACTGCAAAAAACATAAGAACAAACGGATTCATTATCCAACCACTTAGTGAAAAACTCAAAACAACCACCTCTCTCTTTATTTTTTATTTGAAAATATAAAAAAAGCGCAGCAATGTACACATTAAAGTGTCAACATAACCGCGCTATATTCATCGATTCAGCAAAAGATCATTTTACCGAGATAAATACAAGGTTTTTAATTTTTTTTATAGAGAACTTTCTAAAGAAATTCTCGTTATTATTTTAACATATTTCCCCCGAAATTACAATTGCTTTAATGCCGAATATTACAATTCATTAATATGTTTTTCTTCATCATCCTATTTTCTTGTCATTTCTAGCGTATTGGTTTCGAGCCTAGCCATTTAAGTTTCTAGTAATTTTTTAACCTTTATATAATCATCATATGTATCAATATCTATACAAAATAGTTTGTTTTCAATTTCATAAAATCTTTTACCGTCTTTTACTTTGCTGATGACTTGCCTTCCACCTTTGTCTCCAAAAATACTCAGCAATTCTTCACGGTACTTGACAGGAAAGCAAACAGGATTACATTTATCACCATTACAAACAGGAATCAAAATAGTGCTTTTATCCACATAAAAAGCATCGATCAATTCATTAATCACATCATGTGAAAGAAACGGTTGATCACCGACAAAAAACATATATCCATCAGTCTTATCACTTGCCAAACTCACACCTAATTTTACCGCCTCACTCATTCCTAAATGAGCTTTTTCATTATATGCAATTGTAACATCGTAATTCAAACCTATCCGTTTAACTTCTTCTTCTCTATAAATTAAAACAACTTCATCAAAATTAGAGTCGCAAACCTCCTGTAAAGTTATTTCTACAAGAGGTTTACTATTAATCTTTGTAAGCAGTTTATTCTTATTGAATCTTTTAGAAAATCCTGAAGCTAAAATAATCGCAGTTAGCAAATTATCACTTCCATTAAAAAATATTTTCTTTTTTAAGCTTTTCAATTTCATTATCGTTTAAATCTAAAATTTCCTTTAATATTTCATCCGTATGCTGCCCTAAAATCGGCGACGCCATAACGACATCTCCTTGAGTTTCACTCATTTTTATTGGAACTCCCGGCATTAAAAGTTTACCAGCTGTCGGATGTTCAACTTCTTTAACCATATCTCTTGCTAATATTTGTGGATCCTTCAGTACTTTATCCACCGTATTGATAGGTCCGTTTGGAACCCCGCCATCATTAAAAATTTCAATCCATTCATCAACGGTCTTTTTGACAATTTTTTCAGCAATCAAAGGCCTTAATATTCTATAATTATTATTTCTGAGAGGATTGGTTTTAAACTCCTCTTTATTGATTAAATGATCCAGCTCAGTTGCATTGCAAAATTTCACCCACAAAGCATCGTTGCCGACAGCTATCATTATTTTTCCATCACTTGCATCAAAAGGTTCAAAAGGAACAATCGACGGATGTCTATTTCCTTTTGGAGCAGGTATTTCACCATCCACGGCATATCTCGCTACCGCATTTTCTAGAATTGCAAGTTGAGTATCAAGCATAGCAATATCGACCTTTTGTCCAATTCCAGTTTCGTCTCTATACCTTAGGGCAGCAAGTATACCTATAGTAGCGAATAATCCCGCGGTAATATCGCCAACAGAAGTGCCGACCCTGGTGAATTCTCCATCCTCTTGACCGGTAATGCTCATTATACCGCCCATAGCCTGAACAATGGCATCATATGCCGGTCTTTTACTATATGGTCCACTATGTCCAAATCCCGATGCAGCTGCATATATGATTCTAGGATTTACTTCTTTCAACACATCATAACCAAGTCCCAGTTTTTCCATAGTTCCAGGTCTGAAATTCTCGATAACGACATCCACATTCTTTATCATCTCTTTTAATAACTCTTTGCCTTTTTCGGTTTTCAAATTCAATGTCATCGATCTTTTATTTCTATTCAAGCTCATAAAATAAGCACTTTCATCACCGACATAAGGACCAAAATGTCTAGAATCGTCTCCTTTGACAGGCATTTCGACCTTCATGACATTTGCTCCCAAGTCGGCCAATACCATTGTAGCATACGGCCCTGCCAAGACTCTTGTTAAATCCAATACTTTGATTCCTTCTAAAGATTGCTTCATATACAATTCCTCCCTTCTCTATTTTTTATATGGTATTCTTCTAGATGGTTCAAAACTACTTTTTCCTTCACTTAGTATTCCCTCATATACTTTAACATTTCTATCTTCCAAATGATCAAAAATCATAGGTGATTTAGTTCCGTAACTTACATATTTAATAGGATTGGGATCCAATTTAGCTGCTATTATCTCTTCTGTACCTCTTCCCAAAGCCAAAGTCTGCGCAATTGGACTGACAATCATACTATGCCCAAAGAAATAGTTGTCAGCTGCATCAGGTCCGATAGAATTTGCCGCAAGCATATAGACATGGTTATCATACGCTCTTGCTTTGTTTGTCATTTCCCATATCTCAAAACTTCTTAAAAGAGCGGAAGGTCTGGTGATAATTTCAGCACCTTTTAAAGCCAGCACCCTGCTGAGTTCAGGAAAATCACCGTCATAGCAAATAATCATACCGATTTTCCCCAGCTTTGTTTCAACTACAACTGTTTCACTACCTGGAGTAGTCCACCCTCCGCCTTCAATTCTCTCTGTAGGAAATGGGTGTGTCTTTCTATAATTTCCAACAATACTACCAGCATCATCGATCAACAATGAGCTATTGAGGATTTCATTTTTTTTCTTTCCTCTTTCATAAAGAGGCAAAACTACATGAACTCCATATTCTTTTGCCAACTTCTGAATCAGCTTAGTTTGACTTCCTGGAACTTCTGAAATAAGCTCATAAAATTCTTCAACTGGCATATTTGGAGTAAATCCTGTTGTGATGGATTCAGGAAACACTATCAATTCAGCTTCATATTCCTTAATCGCTCTTTCCATCCATGCAGCAGTTTTTTCAATATTATACTTGATATCATTAGGTTTTACTGCAATTTGCACACAAGCAGCAATATGCTCTTTCATATTTCCTCCTTATATTGAAGATTACCCGCCACAAGGGCGGGTACAATTCATTTATTCTTCAAAGCCTTCAAAGGCAACTATTCTTGAAAATGCAGATTCGCCATCTTTAAATTTCCAAGGGAAACATCCAATGACCATTCTCTTGTTAAGAACTTCATCAAGTTGTCCACCAAGATTTTCAGCATGGATTATTACATGAGGTCTTGGGAACACTTGAACATGCATTGCTTGATAAGTCTCTGGCCATGGATAAATTTCTTCTAAGCCCTTGCCGTATTTTTGCTTCATATATGCATCAGCCAATACCGTCTCTTTTGGTTCCCATTCTCTAATCATAGTATTTTGCGGATGGTCGGCACTACCACAGTCTACACCTATCCACGCAATTTCCATTTCCTTTACCCAATCTACAAAATCCATAGATGGTCCCGGATGACGAAGCATATATCTTCTTTCGTCTGCATTCGGTTGATCCCAACCATATTTATGATACCCAGTATTGATTATTAAAATATCGCCCTTTTTAACTTCAACTCTATCCATAATATCCTGAGGTGTATACATACCATAATCTTCTGCTATATCACTCAAGTCTACGATAACTCCAGGACCCACTAATTTTTCTAATGATAACGATGCTATATCTCCGCCACTTGTATCAAAGTGCAACGGTCCATCAAGATGAGTACCAACGTGATTAGAAGTGGTGATTAACTGTCCATTTGCACCATTCGGTGATAATCTTTTAAAAAACTTTACTTGCAACGGCTCATAAGTCGGCCACGGCGGTGTTAAAATACTTGTGTTTTGTGATAAATCATACATTTTTACATCTTTTCTAAAATTCATTATTAAAACCTCCTATAATATTGTTAAATTTCGCCTTCTTCTTCTAGTTTTGTCACAAAAGCTTCAAGAGCATCTTCAAAACATTTTGCAGGTGGTCTTACAAGACCAGCACCTACTTGTCCAACGCCCGGATCCTTATGTGCAATACCAGTATTGATTATTGGTAAAATTCCTGTTTCAATAACTTTTTGAACATCAATCCCTGTTGGTGTACCCTTAAAGTTAAGATTTGGAATTTTATAAACATTATTTTCTTTAGCGGTAATTTCATACATGCTCATGGTGAAATTCATAGCATCTTGTGGTGTTCCCCCTACAAATTGCACGATAGCTGGAGCCGCAGCCATGGCAAATCCACCGATACCTGTTGTTTCAGTAATACAACTATCTCCAATGTCAGGATTTGCATCTTCTAGCGTAAAACCAGGGAAGAAAAGTCCATCAATTATTTCCGCTGGTGCAACAAACCATTTGTTTCCCAGTCCAGAAACTCTTATTCCAAAATCTGTTCCGTTTCTAGCCATGGTAGTCACAATAGTACTGTACTTAACTCCATTTGCAGGATCAAGCGTACATTTACACACTGGCATTGTTAAATTCAAGAAAAAGTGATCATTGCCATTCATAAATTTGAGCACATCTGCTTTTTCTTCATTTGTAAAATTCGTCATAACAATAAACGGTGCCAATTCTCTAATCAATAAAGAAGTTCCTGCCTTATTCCTATTATGTCCCTCATCACCCATTTGAACGACTTGTGCAATCATGTTTTTAAGATCGATTTTCCCACAAAGTTTTAACGCCTCCTTAAGAACCGGAGCAAGAATGTCTTCAATCCATTTCAATCTTTCAATAACATCGTCACTAAATGCGCCATATCTCAATACTTTTCCAAGACCTTCATTGAGTGTGCAATATGAATTGTTTCCAAATGTCTCATTCTCTAATATCCACACTGGCATCGATGCCGTTACAACACCAGCCATAGGACCAACAGCATCGTGATTATGACATGAATCAAACTCAATTTCACCTGACTGGGCAAGTTTAACCGCTTCTTCTTCATTTGAAGCTAAATCTTCATAAATTAAACCACCAATAATAGCTCCTTTTAGCGGACCGCTCATTCGATTCCACTCAACTGGTGGACCAGCATGTAAAATCAACTTTTTATTCATATCAGGTATAACCTCACCAGCTATACCTATATCAATAAGCATCGGCTGAGCATTTAAAATTCTATTCATAACTTCTTCATTAGCTCGTTTAATTTTTTCTTGTATCATTTCATCAACTCCTTTAATTATTTGCTTTTTAATCTTGATAAAAGAGAACTCATCTTCTTATTCCCACACGCAGGAGGTCGCCAATCAACATGAATAGCTTTTACATCCTGTGATTTCAGTTCGTTATAAAAAGATTCTAGTCCAACATTGACAACACTAATTTCTTTTTTGAAAAGTTCATTAACTTTTGACATTTTCCCCTCCCATTAACCTATTTTTTCAATCATTTTCTTTACAAATCTTACAGCTTGAGCATTTGAAGGCATCACGATCACATCATTTTCCTCTAATTTCATTTGAGACTCGATTAAATTTTGTGGGTCCTTATCTGTTCCGCAAATCGAACCGACTACACAGAGATATTGCTCTCTTTTCTCTGCATTGTCTTTTGCAAATTGAATCGATTCAATCATCTCCCCTACCGGATCTTCATTGGATCCATACCCAAGCACAAAATCCATTAATACTATAGCTACCGTTTCATCCTCAGCTTCAAGAATCAAACGCTCTGCCCTTGTTGATGGATCTATCATCGGATGTGGTCTTCCTTGAGTAAATTCATCGTCTCCAAGGTCAATACAAGTATGCTTGATACTTTTGCTCGAATCGATAAGTTTGCATTTTGGATCAAGTGGAATATTTGAATAAATACACCCTAAATCACTACCCAACATTTTCATCGCTTCATCAGTTAAAGTTCCTCCTGTATAAAGCCCTCTGATATATTTTTGTTTTGAGTCAAATCTATCGACTTCATTCTGGACCATATTCTCAATTTCACTTTCGCTTTTAGAGAAGCCGATAAAATCAATGGGGTTTTCTCCTTTTGAAAGAGCAACAGCTTTTCTTGCCGCATCTTCTAGAGTAACACTTGGATATACTCCATAGCTTTTGATCATATCGTAATCTCCACCAATGAAATCCACTACTACTGGTTTTGGGGATTTAGATGCTATTTCCAAAATTTTCTTACTTATTTCTAAAGCAGGTGGTTTTGATATCAAGACAATTACCTTCGTTGCATCATCTTCTATTAACGCATCAAGCCCTTGCATCATTGTAATTCCACCAATTTCTTCTTTTAAATCTCTTCCTCCTGTTCCTATTACTTGAGAAACACCTTTCCCTAATTTATCAATAATCACCGACACTTCTTGAGTTCCAGTTCCAGAAGCGGCAACGATTCCAATGTCACCTTTATTTACAACATTAGCAAAAGCTAAAGGAACATTATTAATAATTGCAGTTCCACAATCCGGCCCCATCATTAATAGTCCTTTTTCATAAGCTAATTCTTTTAAATCCTTCTCGTCTTTTATACTTACATTATCACTGAAAAGCATTACATGAAGCCCTTCATCTAAAGCTTTTCTCGCTTCAGCGGCAGCATATTGCCCCGGCACTGAAATAATCGCAATATTAGAATCGGATTGATAAGTTAGTGCAGAATTTATTGACTTCGGCTTATAATCCATACTGTTTTCACTTGATTTTTTGTTTAGTAATTCATTTAATTTGCCAATCACACTTTCCCATACACTATCATCGCTTAAATCAGCCGATATAAAAAAATCATTAGCGGCGATCGCCTTTATTTCATCATTAGACATTTTGATTCTCTCAGCTAATTCTTTATTGAGGTCTGTGCCCATTCCAACAATAGCATCATTGACGCCCTCAATTTTACTGATATCCTTTGAAATCAGCATCAGTGTAACCGAGTCATAATATGTGTTTTTTCTAATTTCATAATTTACACCCATTCAAAACTCCCCTTTGTGCACGTTAAGTTTAATTCCTAAAAAAATTCCAGTTAGAATATCCGTTCCTGAAGTCTGTCCAATTTTAATCAATTTATCAACTTTGTCAGTCATTTCTTCTATAGAACAATTCGACAATATAGACAATACAGCTTCTTTAACAACTTGATTTACTTTGCCTTTAGATGCATTTACCAAACCTTCATAGCTTACATCAGTAGTTCGTCCATTAATGAGTTCTATAAAATGTTGATGCGACTTAATGTCTCTCATGTAATTTCTACTGCTATAAAGTAATCCAGTCATCAGCCCAAGAACAAAATCATCGCTTGCCGGAGTTAATCCAGGGCCAAATCCAATAACTGATTTGGCAAGATCATCTACATCATCCCATACATCTTTTTCTACCGCATTAAGCAAGTCCTTAATTCTGCCAACAATAAAATTCATATGCTTATCAGTAAATTCAATCGGATGAGTTTCAATACCGCCAAGCCATTTAAAGTCACTTCTTAAATCAAAAACAATTGGGCTTATACTATCCGGATCTCCATTAGCAAAAATAATTCTTTCAAGATTATTCAGCTTATAATACAGCTCATCAGTAGAAACTTTTATATAATCAAGTTCAGGACTAGAATCCCATATTTCTCTAGGTTGATATAAAAATTTCATATCAATTTCTTCAATCAGCATTTCATCGTTTTTCTTTTCCACAACCATATTTTGCTGTATTTTTAGATCTGAAAAATTGATTTGTTCATCAATGAGTGCTGTTTTTGGTCCAATACCAATTTTTACATTTCCTATCGTTAACATCTCACCGTTGATTTTAAGATTTATCACATTATTAAAAACGGAATGCACTCTTCCAATAAAGTAATCCGATTGAAATATTTGATCAAAACCATCACTTGCAACTATTATTTGCATACTCTCATCCTAATTTATCATTTCATAGATTTTTATCGCCACTTGCATATTTAGATAATCATTCGAATTTTCAAAATCCATATTTGTTATTTTTTTAATACGATTCATACGATAAACAATCGTATTGTAATGTGTAAACATCACTTCTGAAATTTTTTTAACATTTCCGCGATACTCGAAATATTTTTTTAAAGTCTCTACAAGCTCATGTCCTTTTTCTCTATCATATTTTACTAAAGGTTCTAGAACATCATCAAAAAACTGAGTTAATTCAGGTTTTAATTCACTATAAGAAAGAATTTTAAAGATTCCAAGTTCA
>DAOUQP010000106.1 GCA_030625575.1 Eubacteriales bacterium
GATAGAAATTGCAGACGACAATGATATAGAAAACGACTTTGGGGAAAACGGCGGAAGCGACCATGTAAATTTCGCTATTGGTGGAGCTGAAGCAGTAATGTTGATAAATTACGATCTGAGTGATATCCACACTCCATTAGATACAGTATCAAGAAATATAGATATAGAATACTTAAAGGAAATCGTCGATCTTATTCTAGAATATATAGATAAAACGGCGTATTGAATCATATTATATGCTTTTCAATTGTCATGCTTTCATAGTATGATACTTAAGAGGAGTTGATCTAGTGAAAAAAGTTATTCTAGATGTAGATACGGGAATAGATGATGCTATCGCCATTATCCTTGCACTTGGATGTAATGACATCAATGTGCTTGGAATAACAACTGTCAGCGGAAATATCCATGTCGATAGAGCGACGTTGAATACAAAACGATTATTGAAATTTTTAAATAGAGAAGACATTAATGTTTATAAAGGTTTGAGTAAACCTATAAAAAGAGAATTGGTGGACGCTTCTCATATACACGGCAAATCGGGATTGGCTGGGCAACTTGAAGATATAGAAGTGGATGAATATGTAGATGATGACGCTCTAAAATTCATTGAAGAGCAGATTTTGTTAAATCCCAATGAAATAACAATAATCGCTACAGGACCACAGACGAATATTGCAAGGTTACTAGAAATGAAACCCAAGCTTGCAAAAATGATCAAGTCGATGATGGTAATGGGCGGGGCAATCAGCGTTAAAGGAAATTGTACTCCGGTTGCAGAATTCAACATTTCTACTGACCCTGAAGCTGTTTTTGAAGTAATTCACGCAGGGATAGAAGATTATACATTGGTTAGTTTGGATGTTACACAAAAGGCACTTCTAAAAAAAGAGGATTTAACATTGATAAAGAACGATTCGATAAGAAATTTTATCGATGATCTTACAAAAAATTATATGGACCGTTATTATAAAATACACGGAAGGTATGCATGTCCTATGCATGATCCTTTAGTGATTCTTCAGTTTATAGACAATGATATTCTTACACTGGAGAAACAGTATGTGACTGTTGAAACAAATAGTGAATACTCTGATGGTATGACAATATGTGATTTTGACAATCATTGGGATAAAAAGCCCAATGTAAAAATTACGACTGATATCGATGAAAAATTATTCAAAGATAAATTTTTTGAGATTATCAATCAGGTGAAAATATGATAAAAATTGACGAGAAGTTAATTGAGAGCAAAATAAATATCAAGCTCGGTATTATTAAAGGAAAAGTCGAGATAAATGAGAATAATGCAAAGCTTCATGAATTTCTTGAAAATTATACATTGGAAGAATTTGATAAGAACAAGGATTATAAAGAGTATCCTTCTATTTCATCAGGAAGAAAGTTTTATCGATATTTCAAGAAAGACCCAGCGAGGTATAGACTTAGCTCTGAATCGTTGATACGAAGACTTCAAAAAGGTAAAGAGCTTTATTATGTAAATGATCTAGTAGATGTTTTGAATTACGTTTCACTAACTAGAGGATATCCCGTCGGCTTATACAATAGCGATAAAATAATTGGAGATATTAGATATCGATTAGGCAGTGAAAATGAAAAATACATCGGTATAGGGCGGGGTGAATTAAATATTCAGAACCTACCCGTACTATCTGATGATATTGGTGCATTTGGATCTACAACTTCAGATTCTATTAGAACACAGATAGATTCCAGTGCAAAAAATATTATGATTGTCATATTTTCTTTTGATGATGAAATGAATGATTCGGTTATAAAGAACGTGGTGGATTTAATGGGAAAATATTTAGTGTTTGAGTATGAGAGTAGCACTATCATCTAGAACTGCAGAGGAAATTTTCTGCAGTTTCTTTATGGAATAAATATGGAACAATATAACATAACGACTATAAAATAGTATAGTGATGACAGGAGGTGATATAAAATTGAAAGAATCATATATGATTTATGAATTTTTAAGGAATTCCATGAAAGTAAAAGAGAATAAAGAAGAGCAGGTGGAAAAACTGTTAAATGACCAGAATATCAATGAAATCATGTTCAATAGCTACGATAATATCTATTGTGAGATAGACAATAAAATCGTTAGACAAAGCAATATATTTGAAGATAAAGAGCAGTATCATAGATTTGTATCTAGTTTATTAAGTGAAAACAACATTATAGTCAACGAGTCGTTTCCTATTGTGGATTTTAGCATCGGCAAAGATTTAAGAGCGAATATCATTAAAGATACAATCAGTCAGAACGATTTGGTTTTGTCTATACGGAGAAGAAAAATGGATATTACCAATATTGATGATCTAAGTAAAAACAACTTTGCTACAATTGATGTTTTGAACTATTTGGTTAAAGAAATGAAGAATAAGAAAAACATATTCATTTCAGGGGAAACGTCGACTGGTAAAACAACCTTGCTTAATGCGCTTTTAAAAGAACTTTCAGAAGAAGAGAGAATAATAATTATTGAAGACACTAAGGAAATTCAATTGCCTTCAAATTATAATGCAATTAATCTCGTATCAAGAGAAAAAATTTACGATTCTAAAGAAGTGAGCATTTCAGATTTGATTAAAACATCTCTTAGAATGAGACCGGACCGAATAATTCTGGGAGAGATTAGAAGAGAGGAAGTGCTTCAATATATACATGCACTTAATACGGGGCATTCAGGATCCATTTGCACTGGACATAGCAAATCCGGGAAAGATATGATAAATAGGCTTACTATGCTTTTGCTAGAGCAAAACATACCCATGCCTGCCATCAAACTTCAGTTGGGAAGAAGTATCGATTATATTGTACATTTGACTAGAAATAATAATATTAGAAGGCTGGAATCCATAGATTCGGTTAATTTCAAGAATGATGAAATCATATTAGAAACCATACTTATGTATGATGAATATAAAGATGAATATAATTATAAGAATTATACTAACTAATTTGCCATATTATATATTACTGGTTTTAGTCTATGGAAAAAACATCATTCTGTTATTTGAAATATCATTGTTTATAGCACTTATGATTTTACTTGAATTAAAATTTATTGATAAAAAAAATAATAACACCATATATATCAGGAGCTGTCTTGAAATACTGGATCAGTATCTAAGAATTGGATTTTTTCCAAATAAAGCATATGAGAAAATGCTCATTACACAAGAAACCAACCATATAACGTTTAAAAATGCAATTAATAACACTTCATATCATACAGATAAAATACTTGAATTTTTGAAAGAGGATTTTACTTTCAACTACAGAGTATTTAAAAAACAGACATATATTGTACTGAAAGAAATCGAATCTTATGAATCGATGAAAATCATATATAGAAAGAATTTATTTCAGGTTGAGATAATGAAGCATTTACCACTCGTAATACTCTTGCTGATCTTGAAAAATCAAGATTACAATATTGTTGTTTACTCGATTTCATTAATACTATTATTTGTAGTAAATGTTTTTAATCTTTATTTCATAAGGAATCTAGAATGAAGATAATTGTGATAATAATTGGAATATTGTTATATCAAAAATATATTAAAAATATGATTGTGGGAGTTATCGTTAATTACTATTTTTTAAATTATTATTTTTTAGAAAAAATAATTTTTACGATTAGTAGTAGTTTGGATGTTTTTATAATAGTGATTGTCATGTCGCTATTTCTCTTCAATAACACATTTTATATTGTTTTATCTATAGTTGCAGGTGTAGCGTTGTTATATGCCTCTATAAACAATGCAGTCGATAATCATCGCATAATAATAAAAGAATCAATTATTCATTTGATTATCGAGTATTATTACTACCTATTATTAGGTAATCATTATGAAGTGATTTTTAATCAAATTCAAGGTAATTTGCTGGTCGATTGGATTCATAAAGAAAACGGCGGATTAATCAGTAAGTTGGAGAAGTTAAGTCATACTATCAACGATCAATCATTTAACTATTTAATAATCATTATTCAAAAAACAGAATTTTATAATTCTGAAAGTATATTGCTGGAAGTGGAGTACTTAATTAACGATGCAATGAAAGAATTATATGATTTACGAAGTGAAAAAGCTGAAAAAACGAATGAAACGTTGTTATTGCCAATGGCGATTCATTTAATAAATATGATTATGATGATTGTGTTTCCGTATATGACAAATTTATTTTAAAGGAGCTGAAAAAGTGTTGGATGATAGAGGATTTGGAACCATAGAACTAGTTATATTAATTGCAATTTTAGTTGGTTTGGCATTGATGTTTAAGACTTTTGTAGTGGATTATACTGCTGGATTGATGGAAGATATTAAAACTGTTGAAATTGACATTGAAAATTTGGAAGGGAAATGAGAACATATTTGGCATTTATAAACCATCAGAAATACTTATTGATTATTGATAATGTCAATAGATTCAAACTCTTGGAAATTGAAAAAAGAGGTATAAAATATCATATTCGTTTTATCATTGATTCGCTGATATTTAGGTATAACATAACTGGATATACAATTAATGGTCTCAATAATGATTCGATTAAATTATCAGATGACTACAATCAAGAAATATTATTGCAATTTCCATTAAAATAGGAGAAGAAATTCTTCTATTTTATATTTTTTTGGGTAACTATAGAATTGTAGGGGTGATTCAGATGAAAAAATACATTGGTTTGATAGTTTTAATAATCTTCGTTTTATTTGTTGCTTCATGCGAGAGTGATGTTGTTGAAAAAAATGGGGCTGAGTATTCTGTCAGTGTTTTAAAAATAAAAAAATCTGTACTAGAAGAAAAATTAACTTTACCGGGGAAAGTTGATTATTATGAAAATGCATATTTAGCATTTCTAAAATCTGGAGAAATAAAAGAAATATACGTAAATGAAGGAGAAATTATATCAACAGGTCAGCTTATAGCTGAAGTCGACCCAAAGGGATTGCAGCTGAGCATTCAGAGTGCAAGAAGTGATTACAACTCAAGTCTTGAACAATATAAACAGACTCAATCTCAAATGAATTTCTTGAATACTCAGTATGACAATATGCTAGATCTTTATCAAAGTGGAAGTATTTCAAAATTTCAATTAGATCAATCCAAGTTGAGTTATGATATTGCAGTAAACAATTATAGCAGCTCTAAAAGTCAGTTGAGCAGTGCCAAAGAGTATTTGAATTTTATCGTTGATTCAGAATCTGATTACAAGTTGGTTGCCAATAAAGATGGAATTGTATCTAAAATATTATTTAAAGAAGGAGAAATGGTAGGCGATGGTATACCTGTACTATTTATCGCAGATTTAGGAAATTATATCATTATCAATGTCAACTATGAAAATCTACTTAAATTTCAACTTGATAATACAGTAAATGTTGTTTTTAATGACAAGCAATTAGAGGGTGTTGTTGTTGAAATTGGAATGAATCCTGATCCAATGACATTGGAGTACAATTTAGTTGTTGAAACTTCAACTAATTTACCGATTGGAGAAATTGTAAAGATAAACAAAATTATAAGTACCTATAGCGGAATAGTATTACCGATTAATGCCATTTTAGGGCAGAAAGATGATTATTATGTTTATGAAGTGATAGATAATAAAGTTCACAAGAAAAGCATTGAAATAATTCAGGTAGTCGATGATAAAGTTTTAGTTGATGGAATCAAAGAAGGTGAAGAAATAATATACGAAGGCAACAAATTTATTAAAGAAGGCTTTAACGTCTACATTGTTAATACTATAGAATAGGAAGTAATACTATGAAATATTATAATAAGGTTTTAAAAAGCAAAAAAATTATATTTTTCTTAGCATTTATATTTGTAGCAGTGGGAGTTTTTGCATATTTTAAAATACCTAAACAAGAATTCCCTGAGATTGATGCTCCAGCTGCTGTAATTATGGCTGTCTATCCAGGAGCTTCTCCTGAAACTGTAAAAAGGGAAGTAACTGATATTATAGAAAATAAAATACTAAATGTAGATGGTTATGATTACTCTAATTCTATATCAAAAAACTCTGTTTCCATAATTGTTTTGAGACTTGATGTAAAAGCTGATATCGATAAATCGACGAATAAATTGAGAGAGCTTATCGATCAAGTGAAAAACGAATTACCAGAAGGTGTTACTGAGATCAATATAAAAACAGACTTGGTCGACACTGCAGATGTATATTACATTCTAATCGATGAAAAGGGCAGTAGAATCGATTCTGAACTTATAGATGATATCAAGTATGAAATGAGTTTAGTTGAAGGCACAACCAAAATAGAGGTGTTAGGGGATGACCCTCAAGATATAGTGATAGAAGTCGATATAAATAGAGCCAATCAACTAGGACTTACAATGATTGATATTTATAATGCAGTCGATGGAAATATTTCTTTATCGCCAATAGGCGATATGAGAATCAATGATACTTATATTAATTTAAATATGGATTCGAAATTATCAATAGAAGATTTAGAAAATATTATTTTATTCAAGAATCCATATAATTCTTCAAATGTCATGCTCAAAGAAGTAGCCAGCATATATTTCTGTGAAAGAGAAGGAGATCAGATTATACGCTATAACAATGAAAAAGGCGTCTTATTTGCAGTGTATTTCGATGAGAGTATAAATATTCTTACAGCGGGAAATGATTTAATCAATACTATTGACCGAATAAAACTTCCAGAGAATGTCGTTATAATCAATCCTCATTTTTCACCAGAAATAATTAAAAATTCAATTGGTAAATTTTCAATGAGTTTACTTATAGGAATATTACTAGTAATGTTGGTTGTATTTTGGGGAATGGGTATCAGAAATGCCATAGTTGTTTCGACAGCCATACCGCTCACTGTGATGATGACTTTTGCTGCAATGTATTTCGGAGGAATTAGATTGCATCAAATATCGATAGCTGCTTTGATCATTTCACTAGGAATGTTGGTTGATAATGCGATTGTTAT
>DAOUQP010000162.1 GCA_030625575.1 Eubacteriales bacterium
TGCAGAAAGAGGATTTCCAGCATAAGTATGTCCATGTACAAATTTACCGCTACCTTCAACCATTATTGTATTGAATATTTTATCAGATGCGATTGCCGCTCCTAGTGGAGTATACCCAGCGCTCATTCCCTTTGCAGCCACAATGATGTCGGGTTTTACATCATAATGATCAAGTGCCAATTTTTTACCAGTACGTCCAAATCCAGCCATTACCTCATCAATAATCAACAAAATATCGTATTTATCACAAATTTCTCTAACCATGTCGAAATAGATTTTTTCAGGATTAACACCAGGTGCAGCTGAACCGACTACAGGTTCTGTAATAAAAGCACAAATATTTTCAGAGCCTATCATGTTTATTGTATGTTCTAATTCTTTTGCAGCAAAAACACTAGTTTCATAATTAGTCTTTGCACCCCATTGATTCCTGTAATGATAAAACTGATCAACCTTAGGAAAATCCAGTAACATAGGTGCATATATTTTTCTTCTTCCTGGAATTCCAGTTAACGAAAGGGCTCCTAATGTATTTCCATGAAAAGAGTTCCATTTAGATATAACTTTACTTTTGTTGGTATTGATTCCATCACGTTCGACAAAATACTGACGTGACATCTTTATTGCAGTTTCAACCGCTTCAGAACCACCCGACAAGAAATATACATGGTCCAATCCTTCAGGTGTCCAGTCAGTAATTCTTTCAGCCGCTTCTTCTATTGGGTCAGCTGTAAATCTAGAAAGATGTGTAAAAGCGATTCTCTCAATCTGCTCTTTAGCATGTTGAGCAATTTCTTCATTTCCATGTCCGAGGTTTGCAACTGCTGATCCAGAACAACCATCGATGTACTCTTTACCGTCAGTACCATAAAGATAAATTCCCTTGCCATGTGAAATTTTTGGATAATGCCAATTCTGATTTCTGTAAAAAACATGATTTTTAGGTGCTAAATTCTTACTCATTTTTCTTTCCTCCCATTAAAAAAAGCCAGCGCTAATTATTAGCACTGACCTAATTATATTTGTACTCATTTTGTGAGAACCAATAACTAAATCGCGAAGTGTTCTTTTTTCCAATTCATATATTTTTCATATACCGCTTTCAACACAACAATAATCGCTTTCTGACTCATTCCATGATAATGGAATTCAACGCGATCAATCAGCTCTTGCAATTTCCTATCATGGAGATTGAAGCCCACCATAAGATCTTTTGCATATAACTTCGCCTCGTCGGTCAATAAAGTAATGGCTACATCTTCAATAACACCTGTTTCATAATTGATGTATAGTCCAAGTCCAATATATTCCAACACTGCTCCTACTGATATGTTGCTCGGAAGTTTTGCATATGAAATAAAATATACAGTTTTTATTTCCTTCAAAGAAACCTTCACCCCCACTTACGCTGTTATTATACCCCTTATGTTACGTATTTGTAAACTATTTTTTATCATTTAGCAATAAAAATAATTTCTCTTCGTTCACAGGTCTAGAGAAATAATATCCTTGTCCATAATCACAATCAAGTGATGAAAGCATATTTTCTTGATTGATATTCTCAACTCCTTCAGCTATTGTCTTTATACCCAATTCATGAGAAAGCTGAATCAATTGTTTTACAACATTTCTTTGCTTGTCATCATCTATAATATAATCTACATACGACTTATCTATTTTAATATAATCAAAAGGCAATTTCGCTAGATAATTTAGCGATGAATACTTGGTTCCAAAATCATCAAGAGCAGTCATAAATCCAAGATCTTTCAAGGCATTCATAATTACTAGAGCGCCATTTAAATCATCCACAATAGAATGCTCTGTAATTTCAAACTTTATTTTCTCAGGTTTAATGTCGTATTCCTTTAATTTCTCTTCTGCAATGACGACAAATTCAAAAGATTTAAAAGTTTTTGCAGAAACATTAATTGATACAGAAATATCTTTTAAAATATTGGAATTCTCTTTGATAAATTTAAAAGCATGATCGATAACCCATTTATCAAGTTTTAAAATTATATTGGTTTTCTCAGCAACATCTATAAAATCTACAGGGCTTATATCCCCTATCTCCTCAGAGTTCCATCTTAATAAAATCTCAAGATCTTTAATCTCTTTTGTCTTTATATTATAAATAGGTTGAAAATTGAAGTTGAATTCATCATTTTCGATTGCTCTTTCCAACAAATTTTTTATTGTTACAAATTTTTGAACTTCCATTTGCATCGAATAATCAAAAATAGTAGGTTGACTTAGTTCAATAGACTTATTAATTGCAATATCTGCATTTTTCAACAACTCATCTGCATTTTCACCATGCTCTGGATATGAAACAATACCGACACTGACGGAGTTTGATACCAATGAATTATTAATATTACATTTTCCATTCAACATTTTAGTAACCCTATCTGCTTCAAACATAATATCACGTTGTTCAACAAAATCACTAATAATGATAAATTCATCGCCTTGCCATCTATAAAGAATATCTTCATTATAATTATGTAACAATGTTTCAGCTATTTTCTTTAAAAGCAAATCGCCATACTTATGTCCAAAAGCATCATTAAATTGTTTAAAATCACATAAATCTATGTAAAACAGAGAAAACAATCTATCGTTTTTTATCAACTTCTTTAAATCTTTTTCCAGCTTATATCGATTTTTTAGTCCCGTCAATCTATCATGATATGCTAGATATCTAAGTTCATTCTCGTACTCTCTTTTTTCAGTTACATCCATTCCAAATGAAACAATAATTGGATTTTTTCCTTCTTCTTTAAAAAGATTGTCATTCCATTCAATAATCTTTTCACTGCCTGATTTATCGAATACTAAAGTTTCAGTTCGTACCACCTGACCCTTATCTAAAACTGCATTTATTCTCTTTTTACATATATCTTTGTCAGCAACTAGTAATTCAGCACAATGTTTCCCTTTTACTTCTCCACATTCATATCCAAAAACCTCAGTAAAGTACGAATTGACTCTGTTGATTCTCCCATCTACATCCCACAGCACAACTGCCGTTTGATTACCTTCAAACATCTGATCGATAAAACTGTCTTTTATTCCTAAATCATTATCCAACTTCTCAATATTCTTAATCGCTTTATTCGTTAATACAAATAGCATTATAGCTGTGCATACAATGAAAAACCATCCCTTGTACGTTTGCATCAGTGCATACTTATCAGGATCTTTGACCATCGCTGATAAAACATTGTCTGATAGGGTAATCCATGACAGCCCAAATGCAAGATATATTAAAACAATTTTAAGTGAATTCTTATTCAACATCAAATTTCTCCTAAATGTTATTATTAATTTGTGTACTTTTTTACATATTACCATTTTTTTGCTAATAAAAAAATAAATTTTTATACATATATTTATTATACCTAAATATTATGCTAAACTAACAAAAACTCAAGAGGTGAAAAAATGAACAATATAACTGTCTATACCACTCCTACATGACCACATTGCAAAACAGCTAAGAACTTCTTGAAAAGCCAAGGGATATCATTCATTGAAAAAGATGTGTCCAAAGATCAGCAAGCTCAACAAGAATTAGCGCGCCAAGGGGCCCGAGGCGTACCAAGTTTTAAAATTGGAGATGAATTAGTTGTCGGTTTTGATAAAGAAAAAATTCTTTCTCTAATAAATTTCAAAATCATTGAATGTCCCAATTGCAGAAATAAACTTAGAATCCCGAAGAACAAAGGAATGCTACTTATTACTTGCAAGCAATGCAATGCTAAATTCAAGGTAAAAAGTTAAGGATGCCAAAAAGGCATCCTATATATTTTTAAGCACTTCTTTTAAGAACTCATAACTCCTCTGAATCGAACTGATAGAAACATGCTCATCTGGTGTATGTACATCCCACATATTTGGACCAAACGATATCATATCTATATCCCCTATCT
>DAOUQP010000018.1 GCA_030625575.1 Eubacteriales bacterium
CAAGGAACAGGTTATTAACATAAATAGAGTTACTAAAGTTGTTAAAGGTGGTAGAAACTTTAGATTTAGTGCTCTTGTAGTTGTTGGTGATGAAAATGGTCACGTAGGAATCGGCAAAGGAAAAGCTTTAGAGGTTCCTGAAGCAATTAGAAAGGCAATTGAAGATGCTAAGAAGAACTTGATTTGTGTACCAAGATTAGGTACAACAATCCCTCATGATATTAAGGGTAAATTCGGTTCAGGTTTAGTTTACATTATGCCTTCTGCTCAGGGTACTGGAGTTATTGCAGGCGGACCAGTTCGTGCTGTACTTGAGTTGGCTGGAATAAAAGATGTAAGAGCGAAATCTTTAGGCTCAAATAATCCAAGAAATGTTGTTAACGCAGCTATGGAAGGGTTAAAAAATCTAAAGACTGCTAAAGAAGTTGCCAAACTTCGCGGTAAAACTGTAAAAGAAATTTTGGGTTAGGGGGAAAGAACCTTGGCTAATATATTAAAAATCAAATTGGTTAAAAGTACAATTGGTACTAAACCAGTTCATAAAAAAAATATCGAAGCACTTGGACTAAGAAAAATTGGACAAGTTGTAGAGAAAAAAGATAATCCTCAAATGAGAGGCATGATAGCAAAGGTAGTACATTTAGTAGAAGTTGAAGAAGCGTAAGAAGGAGGTGTACTGATGAGACTACATGATTTAAAACCTGCTGAGGGCTCTAGAAAGAACAAAAAGAGAGTCGGTAGAGGAACAGGTTCAGGACTTGGAACAACTGCTGGTAGAGGTATGAATGGCCAGAATTCAAGATCAGGTGGAGGAGTTAGACCTGGATTTGAAGGTGGACAAATGCCTTTATTCAGAAGACTTCCTAAGCGTGGATTTACAAATGCTAGATTTAAGAAACATTGGACAATCCTTAATGTGACTGATTTAAATGTATTTGAAGATAAAACAGAAGTTACTCCTGAAATTTTAATGGAAAAAGGTTTAATTAAATCTTTGAAATTCGGTGTTAAAATTTTAGGTGATGGAGAATTGAATAAATCATTAAATATTAAAGCAAATAAATTTACTCAGTCTGCAATTAAAAAAATTGAGGCAGCTGGAGGAAAGGTTGAGGTGATTTAATTGCTTTCAACTCTTAAAAACGCGTGGAAAATTCCTGATTTAAAGAAAAGGTTGCTATACACTTTAGCGATGTTAATAATCTTTAGATTAGGAACTGCAATACCTGTACCTGGAATTGATAAAATGAAATTAGCATCACTATTTACAGCAGACGAAGGTCTTATTGGATTTTTCAATTTAATGTCTGGTGGTGCTTTTAAGAATTTTACTATTTTCGCTCTTGGTATTTCACCATATATCACAGCTTCAATTATAGTAAATTTACTTCAAATCGCGATTCCTGCTTTAGAGCGTTTAGCGAAAGAAGGAGAAGCTGGAAGAAAGAAATTAGCGCAATTAACTCGCTATGGTACTGTAATTTTAGCTTTGATTCAATCATTTGGTATAAGTGCAGGATTCTTTAGACAAGCATTTATTAACTACAATACAACTTCAATTGCAATTTCCGTTATTACATTAACTGCTGGTACTGCATTTTTAATGTATTTAGGAGAGAAAATCAATGAAAATGGGATAGGGAATGGTATTTCACTGTTCATTTTCGCTGGTATTATTGCAAGAGTTCCTGATGCCACTATAGACGTAATTGTAAGATTATTTGGTGGAGATATCGGAATTTTTAGCGTAATAATATTTTTAATTGTAGCAATTGTAATCATAATGGGTGTTATTTACATCCAACAAGGAGCAAGAAAAGTACCGGTTCAATATGCAAAAAGAGTAGTTGGAAGAAAAATGTATGGTGGACATAATACACATATTCCATTAAAAGTTAATCAAGCAGGGGTTATTCCGGTAATCTTCGCTATCTCACTTTTGATGTTTCCAATCACTATAGCTCAGTTTTGGCCTGCTTCAGGTTTTTACTTATGGATAAAAACATACTTCAATTCGACAACAGCATTATACAATGTGTTGAATGGATTGTTGATTATATTCTTTACGTATTTCTACACTTCTGTTATATTTAATCCAATCGAAGTGGCAGATAATATGAAAAAGAATGGTGGTTTTATTCCGGGTATCAGACCAGGAAGACCAACAAGTGAGTATTTAACAAGAACAATGAATAGATTGACAATGGCGGGTGCGGTTTTCTTAGCGTTGATTGCAACTTTACCAAATGTTATTCTTTCATTAGGAGAACTTCAAATTGGATTTGGAGGAACTTCATTACTAATCGTAGTCGGAGTTTCATTAGAGACAATGAAACAAATTGAAGCACAAATGGTTATGAGACATTATCAAGGTTTCTTAAAATAGAGGTGAAAAGATGAAATTAGTTCTTTTAGGTCCTCCTGGAGCTGGAAAAGGCACTCAGGCGGCAAGTATTGTAGAAAAATACAATGTTCCTCATATTTCAACAGGTGATATATTTAGGAAAAACTTAAAAGAAGGAACAAAGCTTGGTCTTGAAGCTAAAGGGTTTATGGATCGTGGCGAATTAGTTCCGGATAGTCTAGTTGTTGATATAGTAATTGATAGGTTATCGAACGATGACGTTGTTAATGGTTATTTACTAGATGGTTTTCCTAGAACAGTGGTTCAAGCTGAATCACTTAATGAATATTTAGAGAAAAACGAAGATAGTCTTGATTTTGTGTTGAACATTAAAGTAGATCCAAATGTATTAGTAGAGAGAGCTGTGGGAAGAAGAATTTGTAAAAATTGTGGTGCAACTTATCATGTGAAATTCAATCAACCAAAGGTTGAAGGTATTTGTGATAAATGTGGTGGACAATTATATCAGAGAGCTGATGATAATGAAGAAACTGTTGCTAACCGTATCAAAGTTTACATGGATGAGACTTCTCCACTAATTGATTATTATAGCAAGAAAAAATTGTTGATAGATATAGATGGACAAAAAGATATTATGGAAGTTTTTACTGATATAGTAAGAATTTTAGGTGAGTAGAATGATCATAGTTAAATCCAAAAGAGAAATTGATATCATGAAAGAAGCTGGAAGAATAACTGCTTATGCACATGAGATGGTGGAAAAGCACATACGACCAGGCATTTCAACAAAAGAGTTGGATGAAATTGCTGAAAAAGCGATTCTAGAGCAAGGCGCCATTCCGTCTTTTAAAGGCTATGGTGGATTTCCAGGAACGATTTGCAGTTCAATAAACAGTGAAGTTGTTCACGGAATTCCATCCTTTAATAGAGTTTTAGAAGATGGAGATATAATAAGTGTTGATATCGGTGCTTATTTTAAAGGATATCATGGCGATGCTGCTAGGACACATGGAGTTGGAAAAATTTCTAATGAAGCTGTAAAACTCATTGATGTCACAAAGCAAAGTTTCTATGAAGGTTTAAAGTATTGTAAAGAAGGGTATAGATTATCAGATGTATCCCATGCAATACAAACTTTTGTAGAAAGTCATGGATTTTCTATTGTGAGAAATTACGTAGGTCATGGTATAGGGCAGGATTTGCATGAAGATCCTCAAATACCTAACTATGGTTTACCTAATAAAGGACCTCGACTTAAGAGTGGTATGGTGTTCGCAATAGAACCGATGGTCAATTTTGGAGATTGTGAAGTAAAAACACTTCAAGATGGATGGACGGTTGTTACTATGGATAATTCGTTATCAGCTCACTATGAAAACACCTTAGTCATTACTGAGGATGAACCTGAGCTTTTAACAATACTATAGACGGAGGTGTTTATATTGATAGATACTTCTCAAGTTTTGCCAGGACAATTAGTTATATCAAAAGCAGGTCGTGATATAGGCAGATGTTTTGTAATTATCAATATAGTTGATGAACAATATGTTTCTCTTGTTGATGGATGTCTTAGGAAAATTGAAAAACCTAAGAAGAAAAAAATAAAACATTTGATAAAAACTAATCATATCAGTGAGTTTATCGTAGATAAGTTGAACAAGGGCGAGAAAATAACTAATGTGATGGTAAGACGTGAAATAGAAAAATTGGATATTGAAAGCGATTTAGGTTAGGAGGTTCATGTATGGCAAGTAATGACTCTATTGAAGTAAAAGGCGTAGTGGTTGAAGCTTTACCTAATGCGCAATTTAAGGTGAAATTAGAAAACGGCCATGTTGTATTGGCTTATATTACTGGAAAATTAAGAATGAATTATATTAGAATATTGCCAGGAGATATCGTTACATTAAAATTGTCTCCGTACGATCTTACAAAAGGCAGGATTGTTTGGCGTGGAAAGAAATAAGGAGGTATAACATGAAAGTTAGACCATCAGTAAAACCAATGTGTGAGAAGTGCAAAGTAATCAAGCGTAAGGGTAGAGTTATGATTATTTGTGAAAATCCTAAACATAAACAAGTTCAAGGATAAATCGAGTTTGAATGATAATCGGTGCGGCTGCCCAGTTGTTTGGGGGACCGTTGTCATTTAATAATAAATCTCAGTAAATGTACACAATTTAGGAGGTGTAAGTAAATGGCGAGAATCGCAGGTATAGACCTTCCAAGAGATAAGAGGGTTGAAATAGGCTTAACATATGTATATGGTATAGGCCAACCAACATCAAAGCGTATCTTGGAACAAGCTGGCATTAGTTTTGACACTAGAGTAAAAGACTTAACAGAAGATGAGGTCAGTAAATTAAGACAAATCATTGAATCTGATATTACAGTTGAAGGTGATTTGAGACGAGAAATCGCGATGAACATTAAACGACTTAAAGAAATTGGTTGTTATAGAGGAATTAGACATAGAAGAGGTCTTCCAGTAAGAGGACAAAAAACAAAGACAAATGCAAGAACTAGAAAAGGTCCGAAGAGAAGTGTTGGACGCAAGAAAAAGTAAGGAGGTTGAAAATGGCTGTTAAAGGAAAAAAAGTGCGTAGAAAAAAACGCGAGAAAAAGAATATTGAACGCGGACAAGCACATATCCAGTCAACATTTAATAACACTATTGTAACGTTGACTGATTTAGATGGTAATGTAATTACTTGGTCAAGTGCTGGTAGCTTAGGATTTAAAGGGTCAAGAAAATCAACTCCTTTTGCTGCGCAAATGGCTGCTGAAGCTTGTGCTAAAGAAGGCAAGGAGCATGGACTTAAGTCTGTACAAGTGTTTGTTAAGGGACCGGGAGCAGGAAGAGAAGCTGCTATTCGTTCATTGCAAGCTGCTGGATTAGAGATTAATATGATTAATGATGTTACTCCAATTCCACATAATGGATGTAGACCACCAAAAAGAAGAAGAGTATAGTAATAGGAGGTGTAGGATTAAATGGCAAGATATACAGGACCATCGTGTAGATTGTGCCGTAGAGAAGGTGAGAAACTTTATCTTAAAGGCGATAGATGTTATTCAGATAAAT
Source organism: Eubacteriales bacterium (assembly GCA_030625575.1). Taxonomy (GTDB): domain Bacteria; phylum Bacillota; class Clostridia; order Peptostreptococcales; family Acidaminobacteraceae; genus DAOURC01. The sequence continues at coordinate 5,450 of DAOUQP010000018.1, forward strand.
GCGCTATGAACAAAAGAGCTACTGCTCCAGGACAACATGGCACAGGAAGAAAGAAACTATCTAACTACGGAGTTCAATTAAGAGAAAAACAAAAAGTTAAAAGATATTATGGCTTACTTGAAAATCAATTTAGAAATATATATGAGACTGCAGAAAAAATGACAGGCATCACTGGTGAAAATTTCTTAAGATTATTAGAGTTAAGATTAGATAACGTTGTTTATAGAATGGGTTTAGCGAGTTCTAGAAAAGAAGCTAGACAATTAGTTACTCATGGACACTTCACTTTAAATGGCAGAAAAGCAGATATTCCTTCTATGACTTTAAAAGTAGGAGATGCAATTGAAGTAAGAGAGAAATCACTTACTTCACAGAAATTTAAAGATGTTATGGAAAAGGCTGTTACAACTCCAAATTGGATTGAATCAGATCTTGAGAAACTTGAGGGTAAAATTATTGCGAAGCCTTCTAGAGAAGACATTGATCTACCAGTAGAAGAGCATTTAATTATCGAGCTTTATTCTAGATAGATTAATATCGCATTTTTACCATTGCAAACCATTGAAGAAGGAGGGCCATGGATGATAGAAATTGAAAAACCAAGCATAGAGGTTGTAGAATATGATTTAAATAATAACTATGGAAAATTTGTTATTGCACCCCTTGAAAGAGGATATGGTACGACTCTAGGCAATAGTTTAAGAAGAGTATTACTATCGTCACTGCCAGGAACTGCTGTTAAATGGGTAAAAATTGAAAATGTTTTACATGAATTTTCTACAATACCTGGTGTTAAGGAAGATGTTGTTGAAATTATTCTCAATTTGAAAGAACTATCAGCAAAAATTCATTCTGAAGATCAAATTAAGATAATTAGAATTGATACTGATAAACCAGGTCCAATTACTGCTGGTGATTTAATCATTGATGCTGATGTTGAGATTTTAGATGACAATCTACATATTGCAACGTTAGAAGAAAAATCATTGTTGAGCATGGAAATTGCAATTGCAAAAGGACGGGGTTATGTCCCATCTGAAGCAAATAAAGATGAAGAAATGTCAATTGGGACAATTCCAGTTGACTCAATCTTCACGCCTGTTAAAAAGGTGAATTTCACTGTTAGTAACACACGTGTTGGACAAAGTTCAGACTACGACAGTCTATCTATTGAAATATGGACTGATGGTTCAATTAAGCCTGATGAAGCAGCGTCTTTGAGTGCCAAAATCATGAAAGAACATTTAAACTTATTTATCGACATGACTGATCATGTTGATAATATGGAAATAATGTTTGAAAAAGAAGAAGGCAAAAAAGAAAAAGTTCTTGAGATGACGATTGAAGAATTGGATCTTTCAGTAAGATCTTATAATTGTTTAAAACGTGCTGGTATTAATACAGTTCAAGAATTATCATCAAAATCAGAAGATGATATGATGAAAGTTCGAAATCTCGGGAAAAAATCTCTTGAAGAAGTTAAATTGAAATTAATGGAGCTCGACTTAGGCTTAAGATTATATGAAGAGTAAAGGAGGGGAAGTATGGCAGGATACCGTAAATTAGGACGAAAAAGTTCTCACAGAGAATTGATGCTTAGAAATATGACTACTCAGTTATTACAACATGGTAGAATTACAACAACAGAAACGCGTGCAAAAGAAATTAGAAAAACTGTTGAAAAAATGATTACTCTCGGAAAAAAGGGAGATTTACACGCACAAAGACAAGCATTATCTTACTTAACAAGTGAGACTGTAGTAAAGAACTTATTCGATGAAATTGCCCCTAAATATCAAGATAGAAATGGTGGTTACACTAGAATCATTAAAACAGCTCCTCGTAGAGGAGATAGTGCACCAATGGCAATTATTGAACTATTATAAGGGACTGTTATAGTCCCTTTTTTGCTTATTATAGCTGATAAGAGGTACAAATATGATCGATATTAAAAAAGTAGGATATACATACGAGACAACTGAATATAAATCGAAAGCTTTAGATATGATAGATTTGAACATTAAAAAAGGTGAATTTGTAGCTGTTATTGGTCATAATGGATCAGGAAAATCTACGCTTGCAAAATTGATCAACGGAATATTATTGCCGACTCATGGTACAATTTTAGTAGCGGGTTTAGATACAAAGGATAGCGAGTTGATCTGGGAAATCAGAAAAACTGCTGGAATGGTTTTTCAGAACCCCGATAATCAAATTGTTGCAACGGTAGTAGAAGAGGATGTTGCATTTGGACCTGAAAATTTAGGATTGCCACAAGAGACTATAAGAGAGAGAGTCGACGAATCTTTAAAACAGGTTGGAATGACAGAGTATATGAAGAAGCCTCCTCATTTATTGTCAGGTGGACAAAAACAAAGAGTTGCAATTGCTGGAATACTGGCTATGAAACCTGAATGTATTGTTTTGGATGAACCAACTGCAATGTTAGATCCGGTTGGTAGAAATGAAGTTATGGAAACTATAGAGAGACTTAATAAAGAAGAAGGAATTACTATAGTACATATTACTCATTTTATGGAAGAAGTTATTAGAGCTGATAGAGTTATTGTTATAGAAGAAGGTAGAATAATTATTCAAGGCACACCTAAAGAAGTATTTAAAGAAGTTGATAAACTTCAAGATATGGGTTTGGATGTTCCGCAGGTAACGTTGATGGCTCACTGTTTAAGAAAAGAAGGAATCAATATCAGTGATGATATTTTGACTGTAAAAGAAATGGTGGAAGAGTTATGTCAATTATTATAGAAAATTTAACCTATGTCTACGATCAAGGCACTCCATTTGAAACTATTGCCTTGGAAAACATCAATTTGGAAATCGAAAGTGGTGAATTTGTTGGCCTTATCGGTCATACTGGTTCAGGAAAATCTACACTGATTCAACATATAAACGGTTTGATCAAGCCATCTACAGGTAAAATAATAGTTAATGGGTTCAATATAACTGATGATAAAGTTAAACTTTCTGAAATCAGGAAAAAAGTAGGATTAGTGTTTCAATATCCTGAATACCAACTTTTTGAGGAAACTGTTTATAAAGATATTGCTTTCGGACCTACAAATTTAGGGCTTTCCAAGGAAGAAATCGATAGAAGAGTTAGAAATGCAATGGATATTGTCAGTTTGGATTTTGAAGAGTATAAAGAAAAATCTCCTTTTGAATTAAGCGGAGGTCAAAAAAGAAGGGCTGCAATTGCTGGTGTTCTTGCTATGGAGCCTGAAGTATTAATTCTTGATGAACCTACTGCTGGACTCGATCCGCGAGGAAGAGATGAAATACTTGGTCAAATTAAAAGATTACATGATGAAAAAAAAATAACTGTAGTATTAGTTTCTCATAGTATGGAAGATATCGCTAAATTGGTAGAAAGAATTATTGTAATGCATAACGGAAAGATTGAAATAACCGGACCAAAAGAAGAAGTTTTTAAACATGCAGATCGGTTAGAAGAAATTGGGCTTGGGTTGCCACAGATATTATATTTGGTGAATGCTCTTAAGGCAAAAGGCATTGCTATCGATGAAAATGTTATTGCTTTTGATGCAGTTAAATCTGAATTGTTAAGATTAGTGGGTGAAAAACATGCTTAGGGATATTACTATTGGACAATATTACCCTGCTGATTCTTTTGTACATCAATTGGATGCAAGATTTAAAATCATAGTGAGTTTTTTATTCATTATTTCTCTTTTTATGATTAACGATTTCTATCAATATATACCAGTAATCATATTTGTTATGCTGATTGTTAAAATATCAAGAGTTCCTTTTAAATATATTCTAAAGGGTTTAAAACCAATCATGTTAATATTGATTTTTGCCTTTGGGATTAATATTTTCCTAACCAAAGGTGAAGTAATATTATCTTTTTGGATTTTTGACATCACAAAAGAAGGGTTATATCAGGCTTTTTTTATGATGATGAGACTGATATTCTTAATTACGGGAACATCGTTGCTTACATTGACAACTAGTCCAATTATGTTGACTGATGGATTAGAAAATTTGCTGAATCCTTTTAAAAAAATTGGGTTACCAGCCCATGAATTGGCAATGATGATGACTATTGCACTTAGGTTTATACCTACACTTTTAAAAGAAACCGATAAAATCATGAAAGCGCAAATGGCAAGAGGTGCAGATTTTGAGAGTGGCAATATTATTAAAAGAGCAAAGAGTTTAATTCCCCTTCTTGTACCCTTATTCATAAGTGCTTTTAGACGCGCCGATGAATTGGCGATGGCTATGGAAGCAAGGTGCTATAGAGGTGGAGAAAATAGAACCAGATTAAAGATTCTTAGTTATACCAGAAAAGATTTGATAGGATTAATTTTTGTAGGATTTTATATTACATCAATTATTGGAGTGAGAATCTATCTATGATTAAAAATGTGTTTATAGAAATTTCTTATGACGGTTCTGAATTCAATGGTTGGCAAAGATTACCCAACGATTTGAGTGTGCAAGGCTATCTAGAGAAAACCTTTAGTCGTTTATTAAAACAAGAGATATTGATTGATGGATCTGGTAGAACAGATAAAGGTGTTCACGCAATAAATCAGAGCTTTACTTTTAAATATGAAGATAATGTTCCGGTGAAAAATTTAAAATATTTTCTGGGAAATAAATTAGTGGAAAGTGTTAAAATACAAACTGTAAAAGAGGTTTCATCAGATTTTCATGCTAGATATTCTGCTGTAAAAAAGAGTTATATTTATAAAATAAATTTCAACAAAGATGACCAATTGTTTTATCGAAATTATTTTTGGTTTACTGAAGAATTAAATATTGAAATGATGAAAAAAGCTTCTGAATATTTAACTGGTGAACATGATTTTGTATCATTTTCGTCTATTAGAAATAAAGAAAAATTAGTGAATACTATAAGGAATATTGATTCAATAGATTATGAATTAGAAAATGGAATACTAATAATTAGATTTGTTGGAAATGGATTTTTATATCATATGATCAGACTTATTGTTCATCATTTAGTTCAGGTGGGATTAGAAAAAAGGCTGCCTGATAGTACTGATGAAATCTTAAAAAGTTGTTCCAGAAAAGTCACTACACGATTAGCACCACCATCAGGATTATATCTTGAGAAAGTCTATTATTAATCTGATATGGCATGATATAATGATAAATACAAGGTGGGGTTCATGATGATTAGTATTGATGAAATCAAATTAAGATTTATCGAAGTTGATAAGGTATTTAGTATTCTTTATCCAGGAGAAATGATTTCTCTTTATACTGCTGGTGGAATTGGTTGCATTATGAACAATGCTAGTATCAGACCGACTATGGATTTTGATTTTATTGATCTGAATTATTCTGCGAAATATTCAAGAGCTTTGAATGTTTTAGGAGATTACGATTTTATTGATATTGAATTTTCTGCAATTGATCCTGATTTTATGACAAGAACAAAAGTTTTCTACTCAGGGGAATCGATTACTGTATACTATTTATCTCCCGAAGATTTGATTGCTATGAAGCTTAATAGGTATAGTGAAATTGATAAGGGTGATATTGAAAAGCTTATTAGTATAAGCGATCCTAAACTTCTTGAAAAGGTTATGATCAATGCCCATACTTCACTATCGTATGAACCCGCAAAAGTACTCTATAAAAAGAGAATGGATAATTTAATGAATGAGTACAAAGAGGTGTTTCGAGATGTATAGAAGATTTCTAAATGCTGTTATAAATTTTAAAAATCAATATAATGGATTAGAAAGAGGTAAATTATCGAAACCTTTATTATTGATAACTGATCCAATACTTTTCAATGATGATAGAGAACAAAGAACTGACGATTATCTTATTATAAATGAAGTTCTTCTTCGAATGCAAAGCATTGATTATACTTTGCTTGGAAATCATAGATTTAAATATTTCAATTCAATACTGATGTCAAATGGATTTATACCTGAAGAGATAGAATTTAAAGGTAATCAGTCAACAATATCAAGTATTATATCTTTGATAAAACAAATTTTGAATTTTGAATATCAAGACTAGAAGGTTTAGTTTGTTTTGGAAATTACCATTATTAATCGCTTGACATATAGAAACTTCTATTATAAAATAAATGTTGACTGTATAGGATATAACCCAATAGCCCCGGGTTAATATATAGGTGAAAATAATTGTTGTTAGGAGGTAAGAAATGAAATCTTACGTTGCAAAACCATTAGAAATTGAAAGAAAATGGTATGTTATTGACGCGACTGACAAAACGTTGGGTCGTTTATCAACTCAAATTGCTACTATTTTAAGAGGCAAGCACAAGCCAATATATACACCACATGTTGATACAGGTGATTTTGTCATTGTGGTAAATGCTGAAAAAATCAAGGTAACTGGAAATAAAGAAAATGCTAAGATGTATCGTTGGCATACAGGGTATATTGGTCATTTAAAAGAAAGAACTTATAAAGAAATGATGGCTAAAAGACCTGAAGAAATTATTAGATTATCAGTAAAGGGAATGATGCCAAAGAATTCTCTTGGAAATCAAATGTTTAAGAAATTAAAAATATACGCTGGTCCTGAGCATAAGCACGAAGCTCAAAAACCTGAAGCATTAGAATTATAGGCAAAGGAGGGTATTTTATGGCAACTGAACAATATCAAGGCACTGGAAGAAGAAAAAAATCAATTGCTAGAGTTAGATTGGTTCCAGGCAGTGGAAATGTTACAATAAACAAACAAGATATTAGTGAATATCTTGATTATGAAATTTTGAGAAACGAAGTAAAAAGACCTCTTGTTTTAACAGACACACTTTCAAAGTTTGATGTTATTGTTAGCGTACATGGCGGTGGATTTACTGGCCAAGCTGGTGCAATAAGACATGGTATCTCAAGAGCTTTATTATTAGTTGATGGAGAATATAGACCTGCTCTTAAACAAGCTGGTTTCTTAACAAGAGATCCAAGAATGAAAGAAAGAAAGAAATACGGTCTTAAAAAAGCAAGAAAATCACCACAATTTTCAAAGAGATAATTTATCTGCGGATATCAAAGAAGAGTTCATTTGGACTCTTTTTTTATTGCCGATTTGCAATATGGTGATTTATAGTAAAATGTCTATGCAAAATTACTGTGCTTTGTGATAAAAATGATTGTTTCTTGAAAGCTGGGATTGAGAGAAAAAGAAGAGTTAATGTGAACTCTTCTTTTTTATTGGGTATATATTAAGTTCAGGAGGGATATTATGTCGATATTAGCTGCATATCTAGCACCACATCCACCTTTGATATTAAAAGAAATTGGGCGTGGGGAAGAAAAAAAAGTAAAAAATACTATTGAAGCGATGGAAAAGGTATCAAAGAATATTGCTTCATTAAAACCTCAGACCATTATTGTGATATCACCGCATGGTCCACTTTTTAGCGACGGAATAGCTGTTATGTATGAAAAGTACCTTAGTGGTAACTTTAATAGGTTTGGTGAATATACGATTGAGTATCAAAGAGAAAATGATATTGAATTGATTGATCAGTTGACAAGTATTATGAAGAAGAAGTATCGATTAAGCGGTGCGTTGATTGATAAAAAAACAGCTAAACACTTTGGAACATCTTCTGAACTTGATCACGGTACTATGGTTCCGCTTTATTTTGTCGATAAAGAGTATAAATCATATGAGCTTATTTCAATAACTTATGGGTTGCTCAGTTATCAGGATTTATATAAAATTGGAATGGCCATATCTGAAGCAATTGAGAAGATGAATAGAGATGTGATTATAATTGCCAGTGGAGACTTATCTCACCGTCTTAAAGATTCTGGGCCATATGATTATAACCCTGCAGGTAAAATATTTGATGAAAAAATACTCGAATTGCTTGTTAACAAGAAAAACACTGAAATCATAGCAATGGATCCAGAATTTTGCGAAGAAGCTGGAGAATGTGGAAAGAGATCTATAGATATATTGTTGGGAACTTTAGATTCCTATGATTATGATGTAGAAAAATTAAGTTATGAAGGTCCTTTCGGTGTTGGATATGGAGTGGTTTCATTTGAAAATTTAAGGTCTGACGATAAAACGCTGGTTGATGATATTGAAAAAACAAGGATAGAGTATGTGAAAGAAATTATGGATAAAGAAGATGAATTCGTAAAGCTTGCGAGGGATACCATCAATTTGTTTGTTGAATCTAAAGAGAAAATTAATTTTAAACAATCTAAGTATTATAAAATAAATGATTTGAAGTCTATTAAAAAAGGGGTATTTGTTTCTATAAAGGATTCTGGAGGATTAAGAGGATGTATTGGTACATTTTTACCGACAAGAAATTGTCTTGGTGAAGAGATAATTGCCAATGCTATCAGTGCGTCTACAAAAGATCCGAGATTTCCCGCTATAGAAGCATATGAATTGAATGATTTAATTATTACAGTGGATGTTTTAAATACTCCTGAAGCCGTTGAGAATAGGAGTGAACTTGATCCACTGACATATGGTGTCATTGTAAGCAGTGATTATAAAAGAGGATTGTTATTGCCTAATTTAAAAGGTATTGATACTGTCGAAGAGCAACTTAAGATTGCTTTGAATAAAGCCGGAATAGATGCAAGCGAAACGTATACAATCGAAAAATTTACCATTACAAGGCATTACTAAAAGAGAGATGTGAACAAGATGAAAGAATCAAGATATTATGAAGAAATGGGTAATGGAGTTGTGCGATGCACGATTTGTCCTCACAACTGCATTATTAAAATTGGGAGAAAGGGATTTTGCCAAGCAATACAGAATTTTGATGGCAAGTTGTTTTCTATTAATTACGGGCAAATAACCGCTATCCATCTTGATCCCATTGAAAAGAAACCGCTTTATCATTATAGACCAGGTTCTTTAATATTATCTATAGGTTCTTTTGGATGCAATTTCAGATGTGGTTTTTGTCAGAATCATACTATATCCATGGGGAAAGAATATGATGTAGTTCATAGATCGCCAAAACAAATTGTAGAAAAAGCAATAGCTCTTAGACCGAATATCGGTATTGCATATACTTATAATGAACCAATAATATTTTTTGAATTCATGCGGGATATCGCTATAGAAGCAAAGAATAACAATTTGGACAATATTCTTGTATCGAATGGATTTATCAATAAAGAACCATTAAATGAAATATCACCTTTATTAGATGCGGCAAATATAGATCTTAAAGCATTCAACAATGAATTTTATGAAAAAATTACTAGAGGGAAATTAAATGATGTATTAAACACAATAGAGATACTTTACGATAATAATGTTCATTTAGAAATTACTCATTTATTAATCCAGGGATTTAATGATAATATCAAAGAATTTAAAAAGATGATTAAATGGATTGCTGCTATAGATAAAACGATTCCACTTCATATTTCAAGATATTATCCAGCATATAAGTTTACAGCAAGTGCTACAAATGCCAGTTTGATCAAGCATTATGCAGATGTGGCAAAAGAAGTGCTTGATTATGTCTATATCGGCAATGTTGCATATGTAGATAGAAACACTTATTGTCCTAAATGTCATCATTTGGTTTTAAGAAGAGACCCGTATTATGAAAGCTATATTGTTAATGGCAAGTGTGAAAATTGTGGGGCTGACATACCTATAGTTTTCTAGGTGAATCTGATATACTGGATTTATGGAGTGATAAAATGGGTGATTTTGATTTAGCGAAGGATTTAATCACTAATGGTGATTATGTTTGTGTTGTTGTAAAAAATGATGAAATTATTTATACTAGTAAAGCAAGAGGGATATTTCCACTTTATGAAGCAAAGGAAATTCTTAAGATTGATTTAAATGGTGCATCTCTCGCAGATAGAATAGTGGGAAAAGCTGCTGCTATGATTGCTGTTGAAAGTGGTATCACATCTATTCATGGACAGGTGATGTCTGAAAATGCTATAAAATATATTCAAAGTCATGAAATAGGTTATTCTTATGATAAATGGACTGAATATATAAAAAACCGCGAACGAACCGGGATGTGTCCTGTTGAAACTAGGGCGATGACTACAGATGATTATGAGGAGTTAGAAATTAAAGTTAGAGATTTTTTGAAATCCACAGGAGTGATTTGATGGTAAAAACTTTAGTGATTATTAAACCGGATGCAGTAAAGTCGAAGCATATTGGCGACATTATTTCGATATATGAAAATAATGGGTTAAGTATTGAAAATATGAAGATGATGTATGCAAATGAAGAGCTTTTAAAAAAACATTATGAAGAGCATATCGACAAATCGTTTTACCCGAGTTTAGTGGAGTTCATGCTTAGTGGCAAAATTGTCGTTATGGAAATTATGGGTGAAGATGCCGTTGATAAGGTAAGAGAAATCAATGGAGTAACAGACTCGACGAAGGCTGAAAAAGGTACCGTAAGGAATTTATACGGCTCTGATATTCAGAAAAACGCCGTGCATGGCTCGGCTGATATCATAGATGCAAACAGAGAATTAAATATTTGGTTTAAATAAAGGAGAATTCGACGTGAGAAAACAGACAAAAAATATTGTATTAGGCAGTGTGTTATTGGCATTTTCAGTTATTATACCTTACATATTTCATATATCGGGAATAAGTGGTCCGATCTTCTTACCGATGCATATACCGGTGATTATTGGAGGATTTTTTTTAAGTCCATTTTTTGCGGGATTTTTAGGATTTATCAGTCCGATAATAAACAGTTTGATTTCAGGTATGCCGATAATGTATCCAATTGCTATTATCATGGCATTTGAACTTATGATATATGGATTATCGATAGCTTTACTTAGTAAAAAGCTTGATATTTATTATTCGCTTATTTTAGGAATGATTTTAGGAAGATTGGCGGCAGGCGGAGTAGTTTATGCACTTCAAAATCTACTTGGTTTAAAGATGAATTATATGGTGTATTTAAAGGGAGCGATTATTACGGGACTTCCCGGAATAGTCATTCAACTTCTATTGATACCTGCAATTGTAAAGGCATTGAAGAAAAATTATAGATAAGGTGATTAAATGCTTCGTTTAACTAATTTAAAACTTCCATACAATGTGAAAGACAACAAGGTTTTATCTTTAATTGTAAAAACTCTAAGAATAAAACCTGAAGATATAATTGAATATCAGATTGAGAAAATGTCTATCGATGCGAGAAAAAAAAGCCAGATTAAAAAGGTTTTTACAGTAAAGGTAAGACTAAAAAATGAAAAAAGATTTTCTCATTTAAAAATTGAGAAAGATAGAACATATCACTATCCTGAGAATAAATATGGTATTCCGTTGGTTAATGCTCCAATTGTAATCGGCAGTGGTCCTAGCGGGATTTTCGCTGCTTATCTCTTAGCAGAAATGGGTTACAGTCCTATAATTTTTGAAAGAGGAGAAAAAGTAGAAGATAGAACTAAGACAGTAAGGGAATTTTGGGAAAAAGGCATATTGAACACTGAATCAAATGTTCAATTTGGTGAAGGTGGAGCAGGTACTTTTTCGGATGGTAAATTGACAACACGGATCAAGGATAATAGAATTGATAAAATATTGGAAATATTTGTTGAAAATGGTGCGCCATCTGAGATTCTATATAAAAACAAACCGCACTTAGGCACTGATAATTTAAAAAAAATCATGGTAAACATGAGGAAAAAAATTGTCGGGTTGGGTGGGACTTTCAACTTCAATTCCAAGGTTACGGATTTGATAATAGAAGACAATCAGATTAAAGGTGTAATTGTCAATGGTGAAAAAAAATATAACAGTAATGTGGTTATTTTAGGTATAGGGAATAGTGCAAGAGATACTTTTGAAATGTTGGTTGAAAAAAATGTATCTATGGAACCAAAGCCTTTTGCTGTCGGATTTAGAATTGAACATAAACAAATCGATATTGATAAAGCCCAATATGGAGACTCTGAAATAGCTACTTATTTGGGAGCTGCTGAATATAAACTCACATACAAAGCCAGCAATGGAAGAAGTGTTTACTCATTCTGTATGTGCCCGGGTGGCCTTGTAGTTGGAGCTTCATCAGAAAACAATAGATTAGTAGTTAATGGCATGAGTGAATATAAGCGTAATAGGGAAAATGCCAATAGCGCTATCATAGTCAATGTAAATCCAGAAGATTTTGAAGGAGAGCATGTTTTAAGAGGAATGGATTTTCAAAGAACAATTGAAGAAAAAGCTTATTATCTCGGCGGAGGAAATTATAGAGCCCCAATTCAAATCATGAAGAGTTTTTTAAGTAAAGATAAGAGTGATAATAATATCGGGAATATTTATCCGAGTTATAAACCGGGATTTGCTTTAGAAGATCTTAATAATATCTATCCTGCATTTATAACAGAAGCGCTTCATGAAGCTTTTCCGTATTTTAATAATAAAATAAAAGACTTTGCGGCGGAGGATGTCATATTGACGGGTGTGGAGACGAGAAGTTCATCTCCTGTTAGAATTTTAAGAAATTCAAGCACTTGTGAATCTGCTGAAATCAAAGGGTTATACCCTGTAGGAGAAGGCGCTGGCTATGCTGGAGGGATAACTTCTGCGGCAGTTGACGGGTATAAAATTGCAGAAATGATAATTGAAAATCATTTAAATGTTGCGAAAACTTAAAAATTGTGCTAAAATTTCAGTATGTTATTAGAAAATTCAAAAATATTAATAAGTCTTAAACAACTTTAAGTTGTTTAAATATATTTAAAAGGGGGAATTTTTACATGGACAATAACAATGTTCAAAGAGATGGCTTTTCGAGTAAGTTAGGTATTATTGCTGCGGCTGCTGGTTCTGCTATCGGTTTAGGTAATATTTGGAAGTTTCCATATATTACTGGTATTTACGGTGGTGCTGCATTTATTTTAGTTTATTTAGTTTGTATCGCATTAATAGGTTTACCAGTTATGCTTTCAGAGTTTACAATTGGTAGACGAGCACAAGCAAACGCTGTTGGATCATTCAAGAAATTAGCTCCAGGGACTCCTTGGTTCTTAACTGGTTGGATGGGATTTGTAGCTGCATTTTCTATCTTATCTTTCTACGGCGTAGTTGCTGGATGGACACTTGATTATGTTGTTAAAGCAATTACAGGTGCTTATGTTGGATTAGAGCCAGATGCTATTGGTGGATTATTTGGAGCATTGATTTCTTCACCAGTTGCTACAGTAGGATGGCAATTAGTGTTTATGGCTGTTACTGCGGGAGTTGTAATGGGCGGAGTTAAAGATGGTATTGAGAAGTATTCAAAAATTTTAATGCCTTTATTACTTGTTATCATACTAATATTGGATATTAGAGCCGTAACTCTTCCAGGAGCAGGAGAAGGTGTCAACTTCTTATTTAAACCAGATTTTTCTGCATTAAATGCTGAAGCTGTACTTGTTGCATTAGGACATGCATTCTTCTCATTATCACTTGGTATGGGTACTATGATTACTTATGGATCTTACATTGGTAAGAAAGAAAATTTAGGAGAAACTGCACTTCAAGTAACTATAGCTGATACACTTATTGCGTTAGCTGCAGGTCTTGCAATTTTCCCAGCTGTATTTGCATTTGGCGTTGAGCCGGCTGCTGGACCAGGATTAGTTTTCATTACATTACCAAATGTATTTAATCAAATGGCAGGCGGAATGATTTGGGGAATATTGTTCTTCTCACTACTTGCTATTGCTGCACTTACTTCAGCTATTTCAATCCTAGAGGTTGTCGTTGCGTATCTTTCTGAAGAAACTAGCATGAGCAGACATAAAGCTACTCTTGTTTCAGCTGTTGCGATAACATTTGTTGGAGTATTGGCTGGATTATCTTATACATCTGTTCTTGGTGGAGTAACAATTCCATTACCAGGATTTGGGTCATTAGTAGTATTTGACTGGTTAGATGCGTTGTCTGCTAACTACTTGTTACCACTTGGTGGATTATTCATCTCACTATTTGTTGGTTGGAAAATGGTTAGAAAAGATGTTGAAGCTGAAGTTTCTAATGATGGAACTGTTAAAATTGGCTGGATAGGAATGTTCTTAATACTTGCAAAAGTTGTAGCTCCTATAGCAATTGCAATAGTATTCTTAAACGGAGTTGGAATCATTAAGCTTTAATTGATGAAATAAAGATATTAAAAACTCTTCCTTAATTGGAAGAGTTTTTTTTATGTTGTTATTTAAATTTGATTTTAGTTATTTCTTCACAATAACTGCATTGATACTCTAATTCACCGTTTTGTTTCATGAGTGTAAAAATCGGTTTTGCATAATCGTCTGTATGACTGATGCATCTTGGATTATCACATTTGATAATATCGCTTACTTTGTCCGGCACCGAAACATGTTCTTTCTTGATGACTTTGTTATCTTCTATATAGTTTACGATGATATTTGTATCGATCAGACCAAGCACCTTGGGATCAAGTTTAAAATCACCTTCGATTTTAAGTATGTCTTTTTTATTGAGGTGTTTACTTGGGATGCCCATGAGAAGTACTATTGTGTTACACACATCTTTAAGTTTCAATTCGTTAAAAACAATCATTCCTTTACCAGCGGTAATATGATCTATTACTATACCGTTTTCAATACTATTAACAAGACGCATAATCGCCCACCTCCAGCATTTTAGTTATTAAAGCCATTCTGATAAACACACCTTGATTCGATTGATCGAAATAAACGCATCTTGGATCGTCATCGATTTCGTATGAAATTTCATTTACTCTTGGAAGCGGGTGCATTACTATGGCGTCTTTTTTAGCTTTTTTCATTTTTTCTTTATTTAAGAGAAATGAATTTTTAAGTTTTATATAGTCACCTTCGTTAAAAAAGCGTTCTTTTTGAATTCTTGTCATATAGATAATATCTACTTCTTCAATTACATCTTCCAAATATCTTGCTTCTGCAATTTCAATTTCTGGATAATTTACTTTTAGATAATCTATGATGAATGAAGGAAGTTTTAATTCGTCTGGTGAAACCAAAATGAATTTTTTTGAATTGAATTTTGCAAGAGTTTTAATAAGTGAGTGAACAGTACGACCGTATTTTAGATCGCCTACTAATGCGATGGTGTGGTTTTCTAATGTTTTTTTATATTTTGAAATGGTAAGTAAATCTGTCAGGGTTTGAGTGGGATGATTATGACCGCCGTCACCAGCGTTAATGATTGGAACATTTGAATATTCTGATGCTAGTTTTGGCGCACCTTCTTTTGGGTGGCGCATTACTATGATATCTGAGTAGAAATTCATAACGCGAATTGTATCAGCGAGGCTTTCACCTTTTTTTGCTGAACTTGTATTTGCATCGGCAAAACCAATGATATGTCCACCTAATCTAATCATTGCTGCATCAAAGCTAAACTTTGTTCTTGTACTTGGTTCAAAGAAAAGCGATGCTAAAATTTTACCGCTGCAAAGTTGGTTGTATTTTTTAGGATTAACTTGAATTTCCTTTCCAACTTCTATAAGTTTTAATATTTCTTCGTTTGACAGATCATTTGGTTCGATTAAATGCTTACTCATATAATTTCCTCCTTCGATTTCTCTGAATCTTATTAAAAGACATAAAAAAAACTATCTTGTAGGCATAAAGATAGAACTGATAATTTATGCCTTTCCGACCTCACAGGGTCAAGTTAAAGGTTGATATAATTTTTATCATAATAACACAATTAATATGAATGAGCAATAAAAAAATAAAATTGACAACGGTTTAATAGTATGATAGTTTGGAGAAAATGAATAATCCTTTAAACAGGTACGAGATATCTGTAAGGTGATATGATAGTTATTAGGATAAGTGTATCCCTTGCAGCGAATAATGTAAGGGATTTTTTATATGGAGGAACTATGAAGATATTGATTAAAGGCGGAAAGTTAGTAGATTTTCAAAATAACTGTTTTATTATAAGGGATATTTTAATCGACGGAAAATGCATTAAGAAGATCGATCGTAATATTCGTGTTCAAGATGATTTTAAAGTAATAGATGCAAAAGATTTTTATATTTCTCCTGGTTTTATAGATGCGCATGTGCATTTGAGAGAACCGGGTTTTGAGCATAAGGAGACAATATATTCGGGTACAAGGGCCTGTGCAAAGGGTGGATTTACTCATGTGTTTTCCATGCCCAATACGAAACCCAGCCCAGACAGCATTGAAAATTTAAATGATTTATTTAGTAGAATAAATGAAAGCGCTGCAATAAAAGTAACTCCTGTCGCTAGCGTTACTAAGGGAATCAGCGGAGAAAAAGTAGTTGACTTAAAGAACTTGTCTAAAGAGAATATAATCGGATTTTCTGATGATGGAAACCCGGTAAATAATATTGATTATGTCTACAAAACATTATTGAATAGTATAGATACACGAAAACCTTTAATCACTCATTCTGAAGATAAAAGCTGTTTTGAAGTAGGTGCTGTGAATAGAGGCAAGGTAAGCGAATATTATAATGTGGATGGGATACCCAACGAAGCAGAGTTCAATATGATTCAAAGAGATGTTGATATTCTAGAACAGGTTGGAGGGCATCTGCACATTTGCCATGTCAGTTCAAAAGAGAGCATCGATATTATAAGAAATGCAAAATTAAGAGGACTTAATATTACTTGTGAAGTGACGCCGCACCATTTGAGTTTAACAGAGGATATAGTTATTGAAAAAGGTGCTATGGCCAAGGTCAACCCACCTCTAAAGACTAAAGATGATGTAGAGAGAATAATAAAGGGTATTCAAGAGGGTACAGTAGATATGATTGCAACTGATCATGCACCTCATGAAATTGAGAGCAAAAATCTACCTATCGACAAGGCTTCGTATGGATTTAGTGGAGCTGAAACTGCCTTTAGCGTAGCCTATACTTACTTAGTAAAAACAAGAAAAATAAATCTAATAGAACTATTTAGACTTTTATCATATAATCCATCGAAGGTATTCAATATTGAAAAAGAGGGTATTATTAAAGAAGGGTATTTTGCAAATCTAACTTTAATAAATTTAAGAAAAGAATATGAGGTTAAATCGAGTGAATTTGTTTCAAAAGGAAAGAATACGCCTTATGAAGGAATGAAGCTTAATGGGAAAGTGATAATGACTATATATAATGGCGAAATTGTTTTCGAGGAGGAAAAATAATGAGTATGATGATTTTAATGGAAAAGGTTGTTGAAAAAAATTCTATAGTAGTTGTAGGTATCGATCCTGTTATTGATAGATTTCCAGAGTATATCAAGGATGGGTTTGATTCTTCTTACGGAAAACTTATGGCGTTTGGAAAAGAAATAATTGATGGCGTTTATGATGTAGTACCGGCTGTGAAGTTTCAAATTGCATATTTTGAATCATATGGTCTAGATGGGATGAGGGCTTTTAAGGATTTAATTGCATATGCTAAGGAAAAGAAACTATATGTGATTGCCGATGTTAAAAGGGGAGATATAGGCAGTACTGCTGAAGCGTATGCAAGAGCGTATTTTTCTAAAGGAAGTGATTTCGAAGTAGATTGTATAACTATCAATCCTTATCTTGGAGATGATAATAATAACGCATTTTATAATCTTGCGAAAGAGAATGACAAGGGTGTATTTGTCCTTGTGAAGACTTCGAATAACACATCTGGCCAATTACAGGATTTAAAATCGGATAATCAAGAGATTTACAAATATGTTGCCAACAATATTAAAGAAAATAAGTTTTATGAAACTGATCATATTTACAGCAACATTGGGGCTGTTGTTGGAGCTACTTATCCAAAACAACTAAGTGAAATTCGAGAAATGTTGCCACAAAGTGTTTTTTTAATTCCTGGTTACGGAGCGCAAGGTGGAAAGGCAGAAGACATTAAAGGGGCCTTTGACTCAAATGGTTTAGGAGCCGTCGTGAACTCATCGAGAGGGATTATTTATTCTTATGAAAAATTTGGACTATCAATATCGAAATCTTCGAGAAAAGCAGCTGTTGAAATGAGAGATGACATTAATCAGTGGAGGCTATAATGGAAATGAGAAAAGGCAATATAAAAAAAATAGAAATGATTAATGAAGAAGTGTTTTCTATGGTTTTAGAATTTGAAAATGAATTTGTTTTTAAACCGGGTCAATTTATAAATATCAAAGTTTCTGAATTCGACAGTCCTTTATTGAGGAGACCGATAAGTATCAGTAGGAAAATAAGTGATAAAGAAATTGAATTGTTGATTAAAATTGAGGGAATCGGAACATCTCAGTTAAAGGAAAAAATGATAGGAACTAAGCTGGATTTAATTGGACCGCTGGGAAATGGATTTGATATTGAAAATCTAGATAAGGAAAAGCCGATTCTTATTGTAGGTGGAGGAATAGGAATTGCTCCCTTAAGAGGATTAGTGCAAGAATTAGTTGAAGAAAAGTATAAGAATATTATTGTTGTCAACGGATTTAGAGAAAATCCTTATGGAAAAGCGGATTTTAAAAATACTCAGTATTATGAAATAGATGAGACGAAGCTTAATATATTTGTAACTGATTATATTAATGAAAATTTATTAGAAAGTGATTATCAAAGAGTCTATGCGTGTGGACCTAAAATTATGCTTAAAAAAGTATATGAAATATTTAATGACATACCAGTTCAATTATCGATGGAAGAAAAAATGGCGTGTGGTATTGGTGTTTGTTTAGGATGTGCAATAAAAATAAAAAAAGATCTATTTGAATATACTTATAAAAAGGTTTGTGTAGATGGACCTGTTTTTTATGGAAATGAGGTGATTTTTGATGAATAAACTTTCTGTTGATCTTAATGGTTTGAAGCTCGATAATCCAGTTACCGTTGCATCTGGTACGTTTGGATTCGGACGTGAATTTGCTGAGTTTTTCAACCTTTCAAATTTGGGGGCGATATCTGTTAAGGGTCTTACTTTAAAAGAAAAATTGGGTAATCCTGCACCTAGGATAATCGAAACAAAGAGTGGACTAATAAATAGCGTCGGTCTTCAAAATCCGGGGATAGAATATTTTATTAAAGAAGAAATTCCATTCTTAAGACAATATGATACTAGAATAATTGTGAATATCAATGGGGATAACATTGATGAATATGCAATGATAGCTGATAGATTAAATGATGTTGATGTTGATTCTATTGAAGTGAATATTTCTTGCCCAAATGTAAAAAACGGTGGGATGCTTTTCGGAACAGATCCAGATATAGCTTATAAAGTGGTGAAAAAAGTTAAAAAGATTTCTAGGCATCATATTATTGTTAAACTGACACCTAATGTCACCGACATTAAAGTGATTGCCAAGGCAGTTGAGGAAGCAGGAGCACAAGCGATATCGTTAGTAAATACTTTTTCTGCTATGAAAATTGATATTGATAGTCAAAAACCAGTATTAGTAAGAAAATCAGGTGGTTTATCTGGCCCTGCTATTAAACCATTAGCGGTGAGGTTGGTATATGATGCATATTCTGCAGTTAATATTCCGATTCTTGGAATGGGTGGAATTGCTAATAGCGATGATGCTATAGAGTTTATGCTAGCTGGTGCCAGTGCTGTTGCTGTGGGTACTTATAACTTTATTAATCCACTAGTAACTCAAGAGATTGTTGATGGGATTAGCGACTATATGAAAAGAAAAAACATCAGTGATATCAATGAGATAATCGGTAGAGCACATTATTAAATATAAAAAGATAAAATTTTATATTGACATTGGGTTGAATAATTGCTAGTATTAATTCTTGTCAGCCCCATTAGATTGTTTAGCAAGTTAAAAATGCGGGTATATAATATAGGCACCGAAAAATAGAAATAATGCTTGACTTAGGAAAATGAAAGTGTTATTCTTATTGAGTCGCTAAGAGCGGCGAGCAGCAAATAGAACCTTGAAAACTGAAGTAGTAAAATGCAAAACAAATGAAACATGCAAGCGTTAATTAAGAGTTTGATCTTGGCTCAGGATGAACGCTGGCGGCGTGCCTAACACATGCAAGTCGAGCGAGAAACAGTCAAATGATTCCTTCGGGATGAACTTGATTG
>DAOUQP010000046.1 GCA_030625575.1 Eubacteriales bacterium
TTTTTTAGGGCCTACTCCCTTTAATTGACCTATTTTCAAATATACCATCCCCATTAGAAAAAGAGGGATGAACCCTCTTTTATTCTACTGATACTAAAAAATAATACAATGGTTGTCCACCATAATAAACTTCAAAATCAACATCTTTGTATTTTCCTTCTAATTGTCTAACCAAACCATTGGCAACTTCTTCATCGATTTCTTCACCATAATATATAGCTACAATCTCTGAATCTTCATCGATAACCTTATCCATAGCATTGATAAAACCATCTTCAACTGTTTTCTCGACACTTGTTATTTCTCCATCGACAATTCCTAAGATATCACCTTTTTTTATTTCTTTAGAATCAAAACTAGTATCTCTAACAGAAAATGTAACCTGAAGAGTTTTAACACTAGATATAATTGATTTCATAGTTTCTTCATTATCTTCTGGAGATGTTTCTTCATTATATCCTACCAATGCACTTATCCCTTGAGGAATAGATTTTGTAGGAATAACAATGATATTTTTATCCGAAAGATCTTTTGCTTGATTTGCAGCCATTATGATATTTGAATTATTTGGCAGAATGAAAATGTTGTCTGCATAAATTTTATCAATTGCCTCCATAATGTCTTCAGTGCTTGGATTCATAGTCTGACCGCCGTAAATAATATGATCAACACCTAAATCTTCAAATATCGACTTGATTCCTTCACCCATCGCAACAGCGATAAATCCGTATTTTTTATTTGTAATATCATCTTTACCAATCAATATATTCTCATGTTGTTGTTTCATATTATCTATTTTAACATTCACCAATTCCCCGTATTTCAAAGCAGACTCAATCGCTATACCCGGATTATTAGTGTGGATATGTACTTTTACAATTTCTTCATCCTGCACAAAAACCATACTGTCGCCTAGTTTGATAATATCATCTCTAAGCTGCGTAGCATCACCTACATGAGATTTAATTATAAACTCAGTACAATATTGAAATTTTATATCTTCATGCGTTTCCATCAGTTTATGTTCAACTGGCTTTTGTACTTGTTCAATAAGATTTTCTTCAATTTCCACACCAAGAAGTGCATTATTGAATCCATCTAAAATCGAAATGAAACCCTTTCCTCCAGCATCTACAACACCAGCTTGTTTTAATACATCGAGTTTATTCGGTGTATCTCTTAAAGATTCATTGGCAGCATCTATTATGATTCTAAAAAAATCATGAAAAGCCATATCATTCATATGAATTTCCATCGCTTTTTCAGAAGTTTCTCTAACTACCGTTAAAATCGTTCCTTCAACTGGTTTTAAAACAGCCTTGTAAGCTGTATCAGCAGCTGCTTTTAGAGCGTTGGCAAAGTCTATTACATTTATAATTTCCTTTTCTTCAAGCCCTTTGGCAAATCCCCTGAAAATCTGCGATAGTATAACTCCTGAATTTCCCCTTGCTCCCATTAGTGAACCTTTTGAAATCGCTTTTGATACTCCGTTTACATTTTTTTCATTTCTACTTTTTAATTCGTTTATTGCCGATTGCATCGTAAGACTCATATTTGTGCCGGTATCTCCATCTGGAACAGGAAATACATTCAATGCATTGATCTCTTCTTTTTCCTTTGATAGATTCAAAGTTCCCTGAATAAACATCTTAGTCAGCAATTTTCCATCAATCGTTTGAATATTCATAACTTGCCTCCTAATTATTCTTGAACTTTTACACCTTCAATATTTACATTCACTTTTTTTACTTTCAAACCAGTTTGGATTTCAACATTATAACGCACTTTTTCTATGATGTTTTCAGCAACTACTGAAATTTTTGTTCCAAATTGAATAATAACATAAAGATCGATGATTAATCCCTCATCAGTTTCTTCTATCTTTACACCTTTGTTCAAGTGCTCTTTTTTAAGAAGATTAACAATACCACTTGTCGCCGATCTAGCAGCCATTCCAACTAGTCCGTAACACTCTATTGCAGAAGAACCAGCAATATTTGCAATTACATCTTTATTGATATTAATTGATCCTAAATCATTCTCAACTTTAATTGACATGTCCTTACCCCCTAGTCATATAGTCTATTCTTTATTTTACTATTAATTGTTAAAATAGACAAGTGAAAAACAATATAACTTAGTCTTGTCAAAGGAGCTTTTTAGTGATAAAATAAATATGTTGAATTTTGGAAAGAATCTCGAAGGAGGTGTAATAAATGGCAAGAGTATGTACAGTATGTGGAAAAGGTGTTATTACAGGTAATAACGTATCTCATGCAATGAACCATAATAAAAGAACATTTAAACCTAACTTAAGAAAAGTTAAGGTAAATGACAACGGAACTGTTAAACGCGTTTTAGTTTGTTCAAGATGTTTACGTTCTGGTAAAGTACAAAGAGCAGTATAAGAATAAAAGTCTACAACTATTGTTGTTAGACTTTTTTTATTTTTTGTATGTTCTGTTCAAAATAATATATTATGCTTTCCTAATATACATTTTCTTGTTAAAATATATGATAGCAGTTCAATATATTATAACTTGAGGTGACTTATGAAAATCATTCTAAATGAAAACACCGATTTAAGTTTTAACATGGCCGCTGAAGAATACATGATGAAAAACTTCGATGATGATGTATTTATGCTATGGCGAGCCAGCAGATCAGTCCTTATCGGTAAAAATCAAAACAGCTTGGAAGAAATAAATTATGATTATGTAAAAGAAAACAACATTCCTGTAATAAGAAGACTTTCTGGTGGCGGTACAGTATTCTGTGATTTAGGAAATACTAATTTTGCTTTTATTGTTTCTGATACCAAATCATTTTCAGATTTTAAAAAATTCACAACTCCTATACTGGAAGTATTGCAAGAATTAGGTGTTGATGCAGAGTTTTCGGGAAGAAACGATTTAACTATCGAAGGTAAGAAGTTTTCGGGTAACGCTCAATATAAATATAAAAATAGACTTCTACACCATGGTACCTTGTTGTTTAGTTCAGATATTTCTGATTTATCGAAAGCAATCAATCCTAAAAAGGTGAAATACGAATCTAAAGGAATCGATTCAGTTAAAAGCAGAGTAACAAATATAAGCTCTCATTTACAAAGTGATATAGACATAATGGATTTTAGTAAAATGATTAATGAGCATATTAAAAACACTGCCGACAATGCTGAATTTTATGAATTTACAAAAGAAGATATAGAAATGATAACAAAGATAAAAGAAGAAAGATTTGATGCGTGGGAATGGAATTATGGAAATTCTCCAAAATATAGTTTAACTCAAGCTAAAAAATTTCCAGGAGGAATTGTTGAAATATCGTTTGAAATAAAAAACGGTAAAATCGATAAACTTAAATTTTATGGAGATTTCTTTAGCAAATTAAATGTTATCGATATAGAAAATGCGCTTTTTAATGCCAATCACAATGAAGAAACCATAATTGAAATGTTGAATGATTTTAATTTAGATGATTATTTTAAAAATATTTCTCCCGAAGAAATTGCTTCACTATTCTTCTAAAATCTAAAATAAGGAGTTCTTTATGAAAATGAAACGAAAACCAGAATGGATACGAGTTCGCATCGGCGATATATCTCATGTAAACAAGGTCAACAATTTAATCAAGCAATATAATTTAACAACCGTTTGCGAAGAAGCAAACTGCCCTAATAGATTAGAGTGCTATGGTAATAAAACAGCTACTTTTATGCTATTGGGAAGAGTGTGTACTAGACATTGCAAATTTTGCAATGTATCTGGCGGAGCTCCAGAAATTGTCGATACAAAAGAACCTAAAAATGTTGCAAACGCTGTAAAAGAACTTGATCTAAAATACGCTGTGATAACATCTGTAACAAGAGATGATTTAGAAGATCAAGGTGCTATGCAATTTGTAAACACAATTAAGGAAATCAGATTTCTAATGAAAGATATCTTTATAGAGATACTCACGCCTGATTTCAATGGTGATTACGATTTAATCAAACTTGTAGTAGATAGCAACCCGGATGTATATAATCACAATGTCGAAACGATTGAGAGGTTATATGACACAGTCAGACCTGAAGCGAATTATGAACAATCTTTAAGAGTTTTAGAATACGTTAAATCGATAAATCCTAAAATGATAACAAAATCAGGTATAATGTTAGGCTTGGGAGAAAAAGAAGATGAAGTTATAAAAACTCTAAAAGATCTAAGAAAAGTCAATTGTGATATTGTGACAATAGGACAGTATTTACAACCTTCTCCTGAACATGTCGATCTGGTTGAATACATTCATCCTGATCAATTCAAGATATACGAAGAAATAGCCACTTCCTTAGGTTTCATGGCAGTAGCTTCTTCTCCACTTGTAAGAAGTTCATACAATGCTTTAGATATGTATGAAAAACTCAAATTGTAGTTAATCTTTAGATAAAATTGCTATGAGTTTTCCTTCTGAGTATTCAATAGATGCTTCATTTTCAATAATTTGATTACTTATTGTTAGAGATGACGGAAACTCGATATTTTTATCGATAAGTGGATATTTCACTCCACTTAAATTTAATCCTTTTATATCGCTTATAACTAAGAGAGAAAGGTAATAGCCTTCTCTCTTTTGTATTTTACAAGATTTATTGCAATAAAACACAATGTTTTTTTCATCGATAAGTTGAATATTTATATTTTTATATCGAATCAACAACATAACATTGTTTAGTGTATGATCCGTTCTGCCGCCTAGGAATCCAACTACATGAACAATTTCAGGCTTAAGTTCTTCAACTTTCATAAAAGCCAATTCAGAGTCCGTCTCATCTTTTTCAGAATTATATGACTCGACATCTGCGATATCTTTATATTGGTTCAGCAGTTCATGATCGATTGAATCAAAATCTCCAATCAATAAATCCGGCTTTAGGTCAAGAGGTTCCAGATGTTTTGCTCCACCATCAACCGAAATAATATAATCATAAGATTTTAATAATTTTTCTTCGATTTGATTATAATCATCAACATTTCCACTGCCTAGTACCAATATATTCATTACAATCTCCTTAATTCTTCAATGGTCTTTTCATATTTTTCAGATTTAAAAACAGCCGAACCAGCTACTAAAACATCTACCCCGGCATCAATAATCATTTGAGCGTTCTCGGTATTTACCCCACCATCGACTTCAATCAAATAACTATAGTTGTTTTTTTCCCTTAATTCTTTCAATAAACGGATTTTATCTAAAGTATATGGAATGAATTTCTGTCCTCCAAAACCAGGATTCACCGACATAATTAAAACTAAATCAAGTTCAGGCAATAGATACTCTATCGAATTTACAGGTGTCGCTGGATTGAGCGAAATTCCAGCTTTTATTCCTAATGATTTTATAAGCTGAATACTTCTGTCGATATGGTTGCCTGCTTCTTGATGGATGGTGATATAATCCGCACCCGCAGAGGCAAAATCATTAATATAATTATCTACATTTTCAATCATTAAATGAACATCAAATGGCATATCTGTAATTTTTCTAATGCTTTTTACAATCGGTTCACCAAATGAAATATTAGGCACAAAATGGCCATCCATTACATCTATATGAACCCAATCTGCTTTAGCATTTTCTATCGCTTTAATTTCTTCGCCGAGGATACTGAAATCGGCAGATAAAATAGACGGAGCAATTTTAATCATTAATATCTTTCCTTTCTACTTGATATTTCGTTATGAATATATAAATACGAGTCATATCTTTTTTTGCTTATAGTTGAATTCTCAACTTTCTTTAAAACGGCACATCCCGGCTCGTTTATATGTTTGCAATCCGTAAATTTGCACGATTCAGTCAAATTATTAAATTCTCTATAGTATAATGCTAAATTTTCAGCATTTATCATCGATAAATCCAGCGAAGTAAACCCTGGTGTATCTAAAACGAATCCTCCAAAATCAAGTTCAATCAATTCCGAATGTCTCGTAGTATGCTTTCCTCTGCTGATTTTTTCACTGATTTCCCCTACTTTTAATTCAAGTCCAGGTTGCAATAAATTTGTAAGAGAAGATTTACCGACACCGGATGGTCCAGCGAAAACATTAATATGATCTTTCATCACAGATTTAAGTTCTTCAATGCCGATATTTTCCTTCACACTCGTCAATACAACTGTATATCCAGCTTCTTTATAAATATCCCTAATCTTGATTATCTCTTCTTTCTCTACAAGTTCAATTTTATTGAAGCATATTATCGGTTCTAAGAAGTTACTCTCAGCTAAGATGATAAGTTTGTCAAGCAAGATATAATTAGGATTTGGTTTTTTGACTGCCATCGTAATAATAACCTGCTCTACATTTGCAACGTTTGGTCTAATAAGCTCTACATGTCTTTCTTTGATTTCGACTACGTATCCTTGAGCATCCTTTTCAGAAATAACATCAATCGTCGCATAATCCCCTACCAATGGTTTTATCTTTTTATTTCTAAAGAGTCCTCTTGCGCGGCACTCATATATTTTTTTATCTACATCGACATAATAAAAACCGCCGATTCCCTTAATAATTATTCCATCTAATTTCATTCTACAAAACTCCCTGGAATTGATCGGTAAAACTCATCTCCAAAATAAACATTCAATGTTACCTCTCCACTAGACGTTATTTCAACAATAAAACTACCTTCGCTTTTTTCATGCTTACCTTGATAAACAACTGAAGTAATGCCGTCTTTGACAATTTCAATTTTGATATTTTCAACATCGTTTTTAAAATATTCTGTATAGAATTTGAATGGAAGAGTTACCAATTTTTCTGGCGGTATCCCCAAGCTTCTTGTAACATCAACTGTAGTACCAGGATAAATTATGGTTCCTTGAGGAATGCTCTGTGATGCAATCAAGTCTGCATCATAATCAGAATACACATACTCCGCTATATTTAGAGATATGTCTTTTCCTTCAAATCTGGATAAAGCTTCTTCATATGTCAAGCCAGTTATAGTCGGCATGATATACTCCTGTTGAGAAGTACCTTGAGATACAACTAAATCTATGACCCCGCCTATTTCAATCTCAGTTCCAGCTTCGGGTATCTGAGATATTATATATCCCTTAGGAAGATCGTTTACCATATATTCAGTTTCGCCAATAACCAATTCTTTATTTTCCAAAACAATTCGTGCTTCACTAATCTCTTTTTGTAAAAGATTAGGGACCTGAACCCAGTTTTTACCTTTGCTAATCACAACCTTAATTGTAAAGCCTTCTTTTAATATAGTTCCAGGTTCTTCTGATTGCTCGATTATCCATCCTTTTTCAATGACATTGCTATATCTATAACTCTCTTCTTCAATATAAAGACCATTTTCATTGAGTAATTCTTTCGCATCATCAAATGAAACATTCATAATATTAGGAACTTCTACTTCTTTAACTGAAAATTTATCTTGAAAAATCGAAAATCCTATAATCCCAAAAATGATGACTGAAACTACAAATGCCAACAAAATCATTGTTACCATAGATAAAGAATTCTCTTTTTTCGGTTTTTTATTGGTCTTTTTTTTCTTTACTTTTTTTTGCTTTTTGTTCATAATGTCTAGCTCCTCGAAGTTGGGTAACATCATTGTCGGGTTCTCAAAATCATCGTCAATTGAATATACAAAAGTCTCATCTGGATTATTTCTTAATCTATTCATATCTATCATCAATTCATTGATATTCTGATAACGATTATCAGGATTTTTCTTCAATGCCTTAATTATGATACTTTCAAGACCTTCAGATAAATCACTATTGATTTTGCCAGGACTTAGTATGTGTTCTTTCAAATGTTTAAGTGCAACCGAAATTGCTGAATCTCCTTCGAACGGCAATCTTCCTGTCGCCATTTCATACATTACTATTCCTAGAGAATAAATATCTGAACGATTATCTATAAACGAACCTCTAGTTTGTTCAGGAGATGAATAATGAACACTTCCCAACAATTCCTTTGTATGAACAATAGTTGAAGATGAAATTGCCTTCGCAATACCAAAATCAGCAACTTTAACAACGCCGTTTTCGGTTATCATAATATTTTGCGGTTTAATATCCCTATGAATAATATTATTTTTATGAGCATGATCCAAAGCGCTGGCTATTTGCATGCTGAATTTAATGATTTCATTCTCATCTAACGCTTCTTTTTTATTGCGAATATGCTTTTTTAATGTTATCCCATCAATATATTCCATTACAATATAACGAATATCTCCTTCAATTCCAACATCAAATATATTGACAATATTCGGATGATTAAGCTGCGCAGCTGCTTTTGATTCATGATCAAACTTTGTAATGAAATCATCATCCTCGTTAAATTGGCTTTTTAATATTTTAACGGCTACAAAACGTTGCAAGACATGACATTTAGCTTTATAAACATCAGCCATACCGCCTTCGCCGACTTTTTCAATAAGCTCGTATCGTTGACTGAGTAATTTACCAATCATCGTTTTAACTCCCTTTCTCCATCAAATTTTACACAGATAATACTTATATTATCTTTTCCACCTTTATCATTTGCTACTTCTATAAGTTTTTTCACAATGTTTTCTGGCTCTTGAATTGAGTTGACAATATTTTTCAACTCATCATCATTAATTAAATCAGTCACACCATCACTCGTCATAACAAGGTAATCCCCTTGTTTAAATTTTTCAGAATAGATTGTAGGAACAATCGTATCTTTTGTTCCTAAAGCCTTAATTAAAATATGATTATTTGGGTGATTCAAAACTTCATCTCTTGATATTCTTCCACTTTTGTGTAATTGTTCAACTAAAGTGTGGTCTTCAGTTATCTGATTTATATCATTTTCTGTAATCTTATATGCTCTGGTATCACCAACGTGGATAATACTCACTAGATCAGTATTAATGTGCGCCGCTGTAAAAGTAGTACCCATTCCCTTATAATCCTCATTTTTCAAAGATGCCTCATAGACAAAATTATTGCAACTGGAAATTGCATTCAACATTTCCATCGCACTAAACTCTTTAATAGACGTGAGAAAATCAACAAAGGTTTCTATTGCCATTTTACTCGCAACTTCACCAGCGTTGTGTCCTCCCATTCCATCTGCAATAATAAATATTCTATGATTTTCATCGAAAAAAACTGAATCTTCATTATTTTTTCGCGCAATTCCTTTATCTGAATCTAAATAATAACGCATAAAAACCCCCAAAGTGTTATATCTTTTTAAGTCGGCATGCAAAAAATCCATCCATGTTATGACGATTAGGAAGAATTCTTAAATAGTTCCCATCTATAAATTCAACTGGAACATTTTTCATTGTATCTACAACAAATTCAGAATGTGTATCCAAAAATGACTTGATAACTTCATCATTTTCTTTTTTATCAATAGTACAAGTACTATAAACCAGTACTCCGCCTATTTTAACATATTTTGCAGCATTATTTAACATTATCAACTGGATTTTACGTAAATTGTCTATATCCTCCATTTGTCTATGCCATTTAATATCAGGTTTCCTTCTTATAATTCCAAGCCCGGAACAAGGTGCATCAAGCAATACTCTATCAAAAGCATTTACTGATTCCTCATCTAAAATACTTGCATCTTTCAATTCCAGTTTAACTGATTTCAGTCCCAATCGTTCAGTATTTTCTTTTATCTTATAAATTTTTTCATAAGAAATATCTCTTGCAACCACTATTCCGTCATCTTCTATCAACTGTGCAATATGCGTTGATTTACCACCAGGAGCACTGCACATATCAAGTATCTTCTCTCCTCTTTCAGGCGAAAGAGCATACCCTACAAGAATACTGCTGAGATCTTGGGCAACGAAATTGCCTTTTTTAAACAACTTCGTGTTGAATAAATCTACTTGGTTTAAAGATTCTATAATAATGGCTTCTGATAAATATTCAGAAGGTTTCGCATCAATACCTAAATAAATCAATTTTTTCAGCAAATCGTCTCTTGTTATTTTTAAAGTATTTGTTCTTATAGACAAATACGGCATAGCGTTGTTGCTCTTTAGCAACTCCTTTGTTTCTTCAATACCAAAATCATTTATCATGCGTTCTACCATCCATTTTGGATGAGAATAAATTACTGAAAGCTTCGATATCTCATCTTGATCTTTTTTATCAAAATCATCTATGATTTTTTCATAATTATCAGCAAAGTTTCTAAGCAATCCATTGGTATATTTAACAAGTTGATAATTCGACTTTTTCATCAGCTTTATCGCCTCGTTAACAGTTGCATACGTGGGAATGCTATCCATATAGATCATCTCATATATAGATAACCTAAGTATGTTTTTATCGTTTTCTCTAAGTTTTGCGAGCTTTATCTTGGATTGAGAACTTATTAAAGTATCTATATATAACAGGTTTTCAACAACTCCATTGACAACCCTATATAAATATCCTTGATTCTCTCTATCGATTTTCACGCTTTCTTTAGCTAAAACTTCATTCATATATTCTTTTTTATAGGTAATAGCCGTCAAAGCATTGACGGCTAGTTTTCTCACATTGATTTGATTCATTTTTATCTCCTACTATTTCTTAATAAAATCAATCTCAAAAGTTGTCCAGCAGACACAGCTGTTGCAGCTACATACGTCATCGCCGCTGCGTTTAGAACCTTCTTCGATTGCGCAATTTCACCTTCGTAAACTAAATTCAGATCCTCTAAATTCGCTATCGCTCTAGAGCTCGCGTTGAATTCGACAGGCAGTGTAACGATTTGAAACAACAATGCCAACGAATAGAACAATATACCTAAATCTATCAATTGTAACATATTAAAAATAAACCCGGCAAAAACAAGTATCATTACATATTTAGAACCAAACGATGCAACTGGTGCTAAAAAAGATCTGAAGTTGAGTGGAGCATAACCTTCAGCATGTTGTATGGCGTGACCTACTTCATGCGCTCCAACACTTACAGAAGCTATTGAATCGTTTGAATACACTGCGTCTGAAAGTCTTACTACTCGAGATCTCGGGTCGTAATGGTCAGATAATTTACCGCCGATTCTTTCTATTCTAACATCATGTAAACCATGAGCATCCAAGATTCTTCTCGCGGCCTCATATCCTGTTATTCCTCTTGTGTTTGAAACTCTTAAATATTTATTGAATGTTTTAGAAACCATTGCCTGTGCATACATAGCGTAAGCTATCAACGGCAATAAGAAAATAAAACCAATACTAGATCCATAAAAAAACATCTTGTCACTCTCCTAATTTCATTCCGTTTTCAATATTATATCCTGCTGCAAATTTATCGATACTCATTCTTTTTCCTCCAGGAAGTTGAACTTCCTGAATATTTATCACTTTATCGCCGGTTTGAACCAACAAACCGTTTTTATCGAAATTAACAACAGTGCCAGCTTCTTTATCCGACTTGATATCTTCAATTGTCGCCTTGAATATCTTTAATCTTTTTTCATCTAAAGTTGTATATGCAACAGGCCAAGGATTGTATCCTCTAATTAAATTATATATGTCAGCAGAAGAATCTTTCCAATCGATCTTCGCCATTTCTTTCTTGATTATCGGAGCATACGACGACTTCTTATGATCCTGAGGAATAGGTTTGATATCATCGATATTATCCAAAGTTTCTTTTAAAACTTCCACTCCGAGCATCATCAAAACATCATGCAGCTCTCCGGCATTCATTTCATCGTCGATCTTCACTATCTTCTTATAAAGCATATCTCCTGTATCGAGACCGATATCCATTTTCATGGTTGTAACACCGGTTTCTTTGAATCCTCTTACAATTGCAGTGTTGATCGGTGATGCGCCTCTTAGCTCCGGCAACAAACTTGCATGCACATTAATGCAACCATATGAAGGCATATCTAAAATCTCGCGATTAATGATTTGTCCATACGCCACTACCACTATAAGTTCAGGATCTAAATCCCGTAAAATCTCAACGTTCTCATCCGTTTTGATTCTCTCTGGCTGAAAAACCGGAATATCATAATCGCCGGCAAATTCTTTAATCGGTGGAGGAGCCAGTTTTTTTCCCCTGCCTTTTGGACGATCTGGTTGTGTGAAAATCCCCACGACTTCGTGATTCTCAATCAAGTATTTTAGTGTGGGTACCGAAAAATCCGGAGTGCCCATAAATACTATTTTCATTCATCATCATCCTTTATTTCCATTTTATCGATAAACAAAACTCCATTTAAATGATCGATTTCATGACACAAAGCTCTAGCTAAAAGTCCTTCCCCGATGATTTCAAAAGATTGTCCTTCTAAATCTTGAGCCTTCACTTTTGCAATAAGCGGTCTTCTTACGTATCCTGTAACATTAGGAACACTCAAACATCCTTCAATTTCAAATTGCTCTCCCTCTTCATAAATAATCTCGGGATTGATTAAAATTTTCGGACCGCTATCGTCATATACATCGATAACAGTTAACCTTTTAAGTATACCGATTTGAGGAGCTGCAAGTCCTACCCCATCTTCTTGATACATGGTCTCTATCATGTCATTCGCCAATTCTTTTAATCTATCATCGAATTTTATTACTTCCTTAGACATTTTTCTAAGTACTGGATCGTCATCGATTCTAACTTTTCTCAACGCCATATTCATCCTCCTATATTAAAGAAACAGGGTCTACATCTACCGATATAAAGACAGTTTGTTTCTTTATTTTTTTTGATATATTACTTATTATACCCTTTATATAACTTTGGTCAACTTCAAGTAATTTTATTACTATTTGATATCTGTACAGATTTTTCGCCTTCTCAAGTATAGCAGGACCCGGTCCTATGATATCTGCATTTGTTCCATTAAGCGACCTCTTTAGCTCCTTCGCAACACCATAGGAATACTTATTCGCTTCAATATCGTTTGGTGAAGATATTATGATGTTTATAAGTTTGTAAAAAGGCGGATACTTCATTTCTTTCCTAATACTCAGTTCGTAATCGATATACATTTTATAATCATGCTGCAGCGCCGCGAGAACAGAGTAGTGATCTGGTGAATATGTTTGAATGACCACTTCACCCTTTGATTCACCTCTACCGCTGCGGCCCATCGCCTGCGTCAGCAATTGATACGTCACTTCACTCGAATTATAGTTCGGAACATTTAAATTTATATCCGCAGCTAAAATGCCGACCAAGGTAACATTCTTGAAATCATGGCCTTTTGCAACGATCTGCGTCCCTAAAACAATATTGAATACATTGTTTTTGATATCTTCATATGCTTCACTCAACGCATTTTTCTTGCTCATCGAAAGACTATCCATGCGAATAACCTTTGAATCATCGAATTTCTTAATAATCATCTCTTCTATTTTTTCAGTTCCTATGCCAAAATATTTAAAATACTTGCTTGAGCATGTCGGACATAATTTCGGAATTGAAGTTTTATAACCGCAAACCTTGCACTCGCCATAATGGCCTTTTTTATGATAGATGAGCGGTATATCGCAATGAGGGCATTTCATGACATGACCACACTCGCGGCATGAAATAAAAGAAGAATACCCTTTTTTATTGATAAACAATATCACCTGTTCATTTTTAGCTATTCTTTCTTGAATCTTCAGTTCCAGCAAGCGACTAAAAATAGATTTATTGCCATCTTTTAGTTCTTCGCGCATATCCACAAGATAACCTTTAGGCATATCTTGATTATTCGCACGTTTAGAAAGATAGATATACTGCATCGATTCATTAAAACTCTCATGATATGTTTCTACCGAAGGAGTTGCACTTCCAAAAACTACAGGCGCTCGATGATGTTTTCCCCTAAGCGTCGCCACGTGTTTTGCATTGTAATTCGGCTGTGTATCCGATTTATAACTGCTTGAATGTTCTTCATCTATAACTATCAATCCGATTTTTTCTATAGGAGTAAAAACGGCACTTCTAGCTCCTATTATAATTTTTAAATCACCATATTTGATTCTCAACCATTCATCCATTTTTTCACTACTCGACATTTTGCTATGATAAAACGCGACAAGTTGCCCAAATCTTTCGACAAACCTTTGGGCCATTTGCGGAACCAATGAAATCTCAGGCACAAGTATTAAAACCGATTCGCCTTTTTTTAATACTTCCTCTGCCAAGTGCATATATATTTCAGTCTTTCCGCTTCCAGTCACACCGTGAAGTAGAAACGACTGATGTTCATTATTGTCTATAGTTTTTTTTATCGAATCGAAGGCATTTTGCTGCTCTTCTGTAAGAAAGTGACTCATTCCATTTTTTTCGTGTTCCAATCTATGAATATTCTCTCTATAGGCTTTCCTATTTTCAATTTCAAATATACCTTTACCGACTAAACTATTGATAGTCGCTGAAGGAACATCGATTTTCCTAGAATCTATAACTTTCTCTGATGATGCTAAAAATTGATTCAAGATTCTTTTTTGATTGATTGCATTCGACCTGGTATTATCTATTAGATTTTCAAGCTCGTTTTCATCAATCATCAATCTTATATATTTAATCGATTTTTCATTGTTTTTCTTTTTATACCTTACCTTTTGTATCACTTTTCCTTCGTCTATAAGAGTACCTAAAGACACCTTGTTATTCTCTACTGATTGTTTCATTTCCTCATTTTCGTAAATATATTCGGTCTCTATAGACAACTGAGCTCCAGTTGGAATGCAAGCGCGTAAAAACCACGAATACTTCGACAAATAGTAGTCTTTCAATTCCTTTATCAATTCGACAATTTCATGATTCAAATCGTAATCTTCATCGAATAACGCATATACGCTTTTATATTTTGGATTATAATCATCGTTTAATTGAAAAACAACCGCTTCTTGAACCTTGTTCCCATTGCCAAAAGGAACAAGCACCCTCGATCCAATATGAACAAAAGGCTCAATTGATTCTTTCACATTATATGAATATAATCTATCTGTTTGATTAACTGTCTTTAACAACACAACGTCAACTTGCATAATACACCTCAAAAAAATTAGAGTAGCTTCCTACTCTATTTTAACATACTCACGATTTTTTTTATGATTTCTTTAGCTATTTCTTCTTTGCTTCTAATATCAATCTTTTCGATTTTGTTGTCCTTCATTACAAGATATACTTCATTTTTATCTGATTTAAAACCAATGCTTGGATTAGAGACGTCATTCGCCACTATTAAATCCGCATTTTTTCTAATTAGTTTATCTTTGGCATTTTCTAAAACATTATTTGTTTCCGCAGCAAAACCTATAAGCAATTTGTCCTCTTTGATTTTACCGAGCTCGTATAGTATATCTTTTGTTCTTGCAAATTCGATACTCAAATCACCGTCTGATTTTTTTATCTTTTCATCTGCAAATTGTCTTGGTTTATAATCCAATACAGCTGCCGATTTTACTATTACATCAGCCCACTTGAAATAATCCATGACTTTTTCATACATTTCTTGTGATGTCTCTACATGTTCGACATTGACTCCAAACGGAGGCGACAAATTAACGGGGCCGCTTATCAGTGTTACATCCGCTCCATATCTTTTGGCAATTTTTGCAATGGCATATCCCATTTTCCCAGAAGAGTTATTCGAAATATAACGAACCGGATCAATTCTTTCTAAAGTCGGACCAGCCGTAATCAAAACATTCTTGCCTTGAAGAAGTTCTTTTTTCTCGACAATTTCAAGAATCGCTTCCACAATGATTTCGGGGTCTGCCAATTTACCGAATCCGACATCGCCACACGCCAAACGCCCGGCTGAAGGATTGATGAAATTCATCC
>DAOUQP010000164.1 GCA_030625575.1 Eubacteriales bacterium
ACTCTGGTCAAACAGCAGGTCAAACTGTTGCTATTATGAAGTTAATGGGATATGATGCAGTATCTGTTAATGGTGGAATGGGAACTCCTGCAAATAATCCTATAGGTTATAACACAAAGGGATTTGAATTAGTACAATAGACTATAAAAGAGTGGCTTTATGCCACTTTTTTTTATTGTCCACATATTGTGGATAACATATGCATAATATGTGGAAAAACAAATGTTTAAATTCCGATATTTGGACTCACCGAAGAATAAAATCCACAGTGTTGTGGATAAGTTGTGGATAAAGCGTGGTAAAAAACCATTTAAATTAGTTCAATCTGTGTTATAATAGCAGTGAAAATAAATACTTTAACATTTGGTGCAAGTGCTTAATTATGAAGCTCGGTGAAAATCCGACGCGGTCCCGCCACTGTAAGAGCGAAAGCTTAAGTCAGATAATTTGCCAAATATGCCAGTACTTTATATTCTCACGAGGATGAGGGTGTGCTTTAGAATAACTAATTGCACTTTCCGAGGAGGAAGGTGTTTTTTTATTTTGAAGTCTTCTTATCATAAATAAGAGGAGGTTTTATTAATGAAGAAAAGAAATTTAATGATAGTATTGTTATTAATTATGCTAGTAATAGCAGGATGTTCAAATGAGGTAGTGAAGGCTGATATCGAGGTCGAACCTGTAGAAGAGCTAATGTATCCAATGACTATTACAGACAGTTATGACCGCGAAATAACTATTGAATCTGAACCTATGAGAGTTGTTTCAATGGCTCCATCTATTTCAGAAACACTATACTACTTAGGAGCTATAGACAAACTTGTAGGTAGAACTGAGTACTGTGATTTTCCAGAGGAAATTCAAGGAATTGATACTGCAGGAAGTTTGATGGAACCAAATATTGAAAAAATTGTTGATCTTAATCCCGACCTTGTCATCGCATCTACTCATTTTTCAAAAGACTCAGTGGAAACGTTAGAGAACTTGGGAATAAAAGTTGTTGTGTTTACGCCTGAAGAGAGTTTTGATGGGGTATATGATACTATAACTGTAGTAGGCAAGGTTCTTAACAAAGAAAATGAAGCAATAGAGCATGTAGAAACAATGAAGCAAATGGTTGATGAAGTTGTAAATAGAGTAAAAGAGTTAGAAAAGAAAACTGTATATTACGCTATTGGTTTTGGAGAATACGGCGATTATACTGCAGGTGGAGATACTTTTATCAGTGAAATGATAGAGCTTGCCGGCGGAGAAAATATAGCCTCAGATGTATCAGGATGGAGTTATTCATTAGAGAAAATCATTGAGAATGATCCAGAAGTAGTTATCATATCAAAATATTATGGTATGAAAGAGAGTTTTGAAGCGGCAGAAGGATACAAAGAATTAGAGGCAGTGAAAAACGGAAAATTAATTGCAATAGATAATAACAAAATTGATAGACAAGGGCCAAGATTAGCAGAAGGATTATTAGAACTAGCAAAAGCTATTCATGGAGACAATTATTAGAGGACGTTTTTAAATGAATGATTTGATTAATGATAGAAAAAAATTCAATCTAGTTATTTTAGGATATAGTGTAATTGCAGTGGCAATTATATTGTTTCTTGTAACATTGGGAACGGCTAGTATACCTCTTGACGATATTTTGAGAATAGTTGGAAAAAAGATACCTTTTTTCGGTCGATATATTGACGATTCAAATATAAGAGAAGCTTATAAATTGATCGTTTTGAACTTGCGTTTTCCCCGTGTAATAATGGCATTTATAGTAGGTGCTGGGCTTGCGAGTTCAGGATTGATTTTTCAAGGAGTCTTTAGAAATCCAATGGCAGATCCATATGTACTTGGAGTTTCATCTGGAGCTGCTTTTGGAGCAACTATTGTAATTATCTTAGGAATCAATTTTACAATTTTAAGCTTCAGTTCTGTTTCCATTGGCGCGTTTATTGGCGCTGCGCTGACAACGTTGTTTGTATTCACGATTGCATCCTTTCATAAGTCCAAGAGTACAACAATACTGCTACTAACTGGTATTGCAATTAGTTTCTTCTTATCATCATTTATTTCGCTTTTAATGACTTTAAATAGAGATTTGATAGAAAATATTTTCTTTTGGACAATGGGAAGCGTATCAACAGCAACTTGGGATAAAGTAGGTTCGATAATAATAGGAACTATTATTGGATTGGCTATATTTATTTATTATTCTAGGGAGCTTAATATTATCCTTACAGGTGAGAGTAATGCTATAGCTTTAGGTGTTGATGTCAAGAGGGTAAGAAAAACTTTATTGTACACAGCATCTTTTGTTTCAGCTTTAGCTGTTTCAGTTAGTGGTATAATTGGTTTTGTCGGTTTAATCGTTCCGCATGCGGTTCGGTTGGTGATAGGTGCTGATAATAGAAAACTACTTCCGATGACAATTGTTTCGGGTGGAATTTTCTTGGCGATATCTGATGGCATTGCACGTTCCATAGCTTCTCCAATGGAAATCCCATTGGGCGTTATAACGGCATTTATCGGAACTCCTTACTTTATTTTTCTATTAGTTAGAAAGAGATTCAGGTGATAATATGGTTGAAAATTCATATTCGGTTGAAAATTTAAAGTTTAAATACGACAACGGGAAAAACATTTTAGATAATTTGAGTCTGAATTTTAAAAAAGGGAAGATTACAGGCATAATAGGACCGAATGGTTCAGGAAAGACTACATTAATTAAAAACCTTTCCAGGATATTAAATCCCAATTCAGGCAAACTTTATCTTTTCGGAAAAGAACTTTCTAAATACAAACAAAAGGAATTAGCTTTAAATACCGGTGTGGTATTTCAAGAGAGAGAGAGTGAATTTCAATTTGCGGTTTTTGATATTGTCATGATGGGAAGATATCCGTATAAAAAGAAATTTGAATTAGAGAGTGCGGAAGATTATGCTGTTGTTGTAGATGCTCTTGAAAAAACCAACACTTATCATTATAGAAATCGATATCTAGATGAACTTAGTGGTGGAGAAAAGCAGAGGGTTTTGATTGCAAGAGCTCTAGCGCAAGAACCCAAAGTTTTAATACTGGATGAACCAATATCCCATTTGGATTTGCACTATCAAGTTGAAATACTTAGAATGATTCAAGATTTAGCCAAGATGAAGGAAATGTCGATTATAATTATACTTCATGATTTGAATTTTGCTTATAAGTTCTGTGATCAATTGATACTTCTTAACAATGGGAATCTTTATAAAGAGGGTATACCGGAAGAAGTGATAACGAGAGAAAATATCAATAAAGTATATAATGTTGATATTGAAATAATTAAAGATAATAAAAACAATGGATATCATATCATCCCTGCTTATTAATTAGGCAGGGTTTTTTATTGATAAAGAAAATTGATAAACGCTTGCTTAATGATAAAATGTATCAATATGTCTTTAAAAGAGTTGTGTTATCCTGTATAATGTGGACAGGAGGGGACAATATGGAACTTTATTCAGTAAAAGAAGTAGCGGATTTGGTAAATGTACATGAAAAGACAATCAGAAGATACATTAATAATGGAAAATTAGATGCTAAAAAGATCGGTGGTCAATGGCGTGTTGAAAAAGATTCGCTGGATAAACTTCTAAATCCGGCTTCGTGTTGTCAGGATTCGATTG
>DAOUQP010000084.1 GCA_030625575.1 Eubacteriales bacterium
TGCTCAGAGATATTTTAATCGGATCACATTATGGAACATCAGTAGAGAGTGATGCCTATTTTGCAGCTTATAGAATGACTATAACAATATTTTTGTCGATAGGTACTGCAATCACTGCAATAACTATACCATTTATTGTAAAATATATAAAGCGAAATAAAAATAAATTGTATGATGGTTTTATTAATAACATAATAACTGTGGTTACAATTTTAACTATTATATTGGCATTGATCGGTATGCTGCTGGCGCCTTATTATACTAAGATGATAGCTATTGGATTTAGCGGTGAAAAACTAGCTTTAACTGTAAATATTGTAAGAGTTTTTATTCCAGTCTTAATATTGGTTCCATTAGTATATATTTTGATTTCTATATTGCAATCCAATGATAAATTTTCAATAACATCAATTATTAGCATTCCATACAATGCGGTATTAATTTTTTACTTGATTGTGTTAAACACAAAATTCGGAATAATGGGTCTAGCATTCGCTACATTATTTGGTTGGGCTGGACAGCTTTTATTGCTTTTGTTATTTACAAAAAAAGAATATTTACATTATAAACCAAGAATTGATATGCACGATGATGACTTGAAGATGTTTTTTAAGCTGATAGGACCGATATTAATGTCATCAGCTGTTTACAATATCAATGTGTTAGTCGATTCGAGTATTGCATCAACATTGGCTGATGGTCAATTGGCGGCGCTTAACTTTGCAAATATTGCATATACAGCTATTGCAACAACTTCGATATTTGGAATAAGTACAGTTCTTTTTCCTCAATTTGCTGCATTGACTGCTGAAAATAATTTTGTTGAATTAAGAAGGAAAATTACGAGTGCCATCGGTGTTATGATTTTTATTTTCACGCCTGTAGTTTTTGGAATTCTAGCTATCAATAAAGAATTGATCCAAGTACTTTACCAAAGAGGAACATTTGATTTATCAAGTGTCAGTCTGACATCGGCAGCGTTGATATTTTATACAATGGGCATGATAGGTTTTGCAATTCAAGAATTATCCAATAAAGTGTTCTATGCAATGAAAAATACAAAAACTCCGTTTATCACCAGTTCGATAAGTGTTGCACTAAATATTGTTTTAAATTTATTGCTCGTTAAAGTTTTAGGAATCAGGGGATTGGCATTGGCGACATCCATTGCGGTAACTTTTAATGGAGTGATAATGGTTGTACTTATTCAAAGAAAAATTGGTAAATTACAGTTAAAAGAGATCGGTATAAAGTTTATAAAAGTAATGATTGTAAGCACTTTGATGGCGATTACAGTTAGTGGAGCGAATTATTTTTTAGCAAATATTCTATTGGTGTATATTAGATTGCCACTCATTGTAGCACTTGGAGTAGTAGTTTATTACTTGGTCAGTGAAAAACTTCATTTTGAAGAAATCTATTATATCAAAGAAGAGATATTCTCTAGATTAAAAAGCAACAATAAAGGAGCATAGGGTTTATGAAAAAAATATATTTGATGTTATATTATGCTGTAGGAATAAAAATGCCTAGATCCGATAGAACGATGAATTTTGGTGCTAAAGGCTTTAGAAGATTTTTGGCAAAAAAAGCATTTAAAAAAGTCGGTACTCAGATAAATATTGAAAAGGGTGCTTTTTTTGGAAACGGCAGTGAAATAGAGATAGGTGATTACTCAGGTATTGGAATAAATGCGCAAATATCAGGTCCTATAAAGATAGGAAATTATGTTATGATGGGACCTGAAGTAATGATTTATACATCAAATCACAATTTTTCAGAGAAGGATAGACCGATGATCATGCAGGGGAATTCTAAGACAAAACCAGTTGTTATTGAAGATGATGTTTGGATCGGAGCAAGAGCTGTCATTCTACCTGGGGTGACTGTTCATAAAGGAAGTATAATAGCAGCCGGCAGCATAATAACCAAGGATGTGCAGGCTTACAGTATTGTCGGGGGCAACCCTGCCAAGCTTATAAAAATGAGGTTTGAAAATGAATGATATATTTATTTTTTCTATGCTTAAATGGAATTCGTCGCTTCTTCATCGGAGTCATATGTTGGCAAAATATTTCAAGAAGCATGGACAAAATGTTTTTTATGTTGAAAAATCAAATACTTTTAATCCTATTAAGTGGGGGAAGTATAAACTGATTAGTGGGGATGTTTCGAGGTTGATCATCTATGGACTTCCTTATTTAAAAGGCAGGTCCAAGTTTGTTTTTAAACTCAATGATATTTTTATAAAGAATGCTTTGAAAAAAGTTTTGAATGAAACAAAGATTAAAAATGCAGTAGCACTGATTTCAACTCCACATTGGTCATATGCGGTAGATGATATCGATAAGTTTGATGAAAATATTTTTTATGATGTAAGTGATGATTATATCGCCTTCGCAGAGAATAAAAAATGGGCTGAATTATTGTCTCAATATGAAAAACATGCTATTGAAATTTCAAAAGAGATATTTATTACAATAGATTCGTTGCAAGAAAAGGTAAAAAATAGAGGGATATTGATTGAAAATGGTGTAGATTTAGATTCTTTTAAAAATGCAAAGAGAATCGAGTTTGAAACAGAAGGTAAAGTTATTGGATTTATAGGTGGTCTTTATAATTGGATCGATTACGATTTGATTGTGAAAACAGCTAAAGCGAATCCTGATGATCTGATATTGCTTATCGGTCCTACGAGTGCTGATACGATCATGGAAATGATATCGAAGATTGATAATGTTAAATATGTAGGTTCTATTGATAAGGGTGAGATTCATAATTATTATGCGTCTCTAGATGTTGGAATAATTCCGTTTTTACCAGAAGATAAATACCCGAGATTAAAAACTGTAAACTCCAATAAAGTTTATCAGTATTTGTTTTTTGATTATCCTGTTGTAACAACCAAATTTACACAGGTTGAAAAAATATCTGATGTAATTTACGTATCTGATTCTCACAATGAGTTTTTAAAGAATATAGGTATTGCAAAATCAACTGGATCTAAAGAGAGAAAAATCGATTTAAAATCTATTTCATGGGAAACCAAGGCTATTGAAATGATACATGTTTTGAGGGGAGAAATTAAGTGAATGAAATTAGAGTATTACATTTAATCAGCGGTGGAGATACCGGTGGAGCTAAAACACATGTAATCAATCTGATCAACGGATTAAATGATGAAGTTTTTACACTTCTTGTCACATTGATGGAGTCGGATTTTACTGAAGATGCTAAAAAATCAAAATTACCTCTGACTATGCTTCATCAAAAATCCAGATTTGATTTAAGTGTTGTTGATGAAATCAGCAGATTGATTGAAGAAAACAAAATCAATGTGATCCATATACACGGTGCAAGGGCAAATTTCATAGCTACTTTTGTTAAAAAGAAACATCCTGATATGCCTATTGTTACAACTATACACAGTGATTATTTATTAGATGATTATAGAGGCGGGAAACTTGTTTCCTTTATTTTCAGAAAGATAAATGCATGGGCATTAAGAAAAATGGATTATTATATCGGTGTATCTGATAGATTCAAAGACATGATGATAACCCGTAGATTTGGAACAGATAATAGAGTGTTTTCTGTTTACAATGGATTGGATTTCAATAAAAAGATCATCATAGAAAGAGAAAAAGAAGCTTTTTTATCGGACTATAATGTAGATACCAATGAGAGTATAACCTATGTTGGAATTATGGGAAGGTTGGATCCTGTTAAAAATCATAAATTGTTTATAGAGATTGCTAAAGAAGTTGTCGATAAAAATAAAAATTTTAGATTCTTAATTGCAGGTGATGGCAAATTAGAAGAGGAATTAAAAGAATTATCAAGGAATTATAAGATAGATGAGTACATTCATTTCCTAGGTTTTATAGATAAACCTTATGAATTTTATAATGCAATCGACATCAACGTATTGACTTCTTTAAGCGAATCATTTCCTTATGTTATGTTAGAAGGGGCTAGAATGAAAAAACCGATAGTCACAACCGATGTCGGCGGGGTTGAACACGTGGTAAAAAATGGTGAAACGGGTTATGTTATTGAAAACTTTAATGTTGATGATTTTGCTGATAAAATTATTGAACTATCAAATGATAGAGTTTTAAGAGAAAATATGGGTGAAGAAATCTATAGAATTGTAAATGAAAACTTTTCAATGGATAGATTTATCCAGAATCACATAGAAATTTATAATGAAATATTGGAGGACATAAAATGAAGATTATAGATAAAAAAAGCAAGTTGTTTGGATTGATTAATGTCATCGATTTTTTTGTTTTGATGATAATAGCGGTGATTGCATTATTTATTTTTATAAAATTTGTACCTTCCAATAATACTCAGATAGATTCACAAGTATATCAGCAGATGAGATATACAATAAAGATTGAAGAGGTTTCAAAGTTTACCATTGATGGAGCTCATAAAGGAGATGCGGTTTACGATTATGAAACTGGATCTGATATCGGAGTTATAATAGATGTATATGATGAATCGCATATGGAGTATGTTATTGATAATGACAATAACGCAGTAGCTATTGAATCTGTCGATAAGCGAGATTTATTTGTTGTCATAGAAGCTGATTTTGTGGAGACTGACCGCGCATATATGGTTGAAAATACTATTCTAGCGGTTGGAAGAAAAGTTCTTGTATATAATAAAT
Source organism: Eubacteriales bacterium (assembly GCA_030625575.1). Classification (GTDB taxonomy): domain Bacteria; phylum Bacillota; class Clostridia; order Peptostreptococcales; family Acidaminobacteraceae; genus DAOURC01. The sequence goes on from DAOUQP010000084.1 coordinate 4,682, forward strand.
ATCTCTTTGTAGAGGGAATTATTTATTCTTGGGATAGTGAGTTCAATGATTGATTCCAACAAAGTAAATATGGAAATGAGATGGATTCATAACTTTAAAAGTGGTTTGCAAAATAGTAGAACCTATAAGGTTTTAAGATGGGATTTAAAAGATAGGGTTATTTGGAAAGGAAAGAATAAAAAGGATGTCGATATTGCTGAATCGAGTTTTTTTATTAATTTTCTAAAAATGAGTTATGTATATAAAATCGTTGTAAATCTGTTTAAAGAAAGGGAAATAAAATAATGAAGAATAGATATTTTATTATATTTTTAATTGTCATAATTTTATTTTCTGGACTGGTTTTCATCAAAATTTTAAAGGGAAGAACTTTTGATTTTGCGCAAAACAATCGCATGATTACTGTTTCGATAGAGGTTTTAAAAACTACGGAACTAGATTTGAAAGAATTTATAAATGAGAGTGTATATCGCAGCGGTGTAGCAACTGATGGAAAAATAGTGAGTATTGATAGAATACCCGATGGTTATATTATAGTGGCAAATATTCCGGTGACTTATTCTGGACCATATATGAAATTTGGATCTCAACCTGTAAAAATGAGTTTGCCATTCGTGATTGAGGGGAATAGATTTTATTTTGAAGGAATAATCACATATATTGAAGCGGGTGAAGAAGATGAAAAATAAATGGCTTATATTGGACATTATAACGGCGGTTTTATTGATTGCAATGTTAATGGTGGTAGCGGATGAAATTATAAATGTGTCTAAAATTGATTTAACCCAAGGTGAAGAAGTAAATATTATCTTTACGGGAGTATATCTAGAAGATGATATCTTATTAGATGAATCTTTTATAGGTGAGCAGTTGTCAAAAGATAAAAAATGGATAGATGCGTATATTGAAAAAATTGAGACTTCACAAGAAGGTACTTCTATTACAATCAGCGGTAAGGGACATGAGAAGTCCAGTGAAATTTATATATTGAATCAGTCTATCAAGGTGGGAAAAGAATTCATTCTCGAGACTAAGAGGCTGAAAATATTAATTGATATATTGGATGTAGAGAAGATAGGGGAATAGATATTGTCAAACAAAGAGATTGTATCGGATAAGGAAAGTATTAAAACTGAATATTTTTTTGATCGTCTTAAAGAATGGTGCTATTATGAAAATTTATTGCTGTTGCCGATATTCTTCATGTTTTATGATTTTCTATTAAGAAGCTATACCTTAGAGGGAATGGGGGTACAAGCTTGGGATGAAATTGCCTTAATAGTGTTTATAGGCATCATCTTCAATGAAATTGATTTTAAAAACAAAACCTGGTGGATGATACCAATTGGTGTATTTTTTCTAATCGGCATTATGGATATCGTGGGCTCTGGTTTTAACGGCAGAAGTACTATAGATGGTTATCGCCTGATTTATCAGCCATTGCTTTGGGGCGCGTATTTCATAGTCATTTTCAAAAAATCAGAAATTTTTCAAAAAGCAAAAATGTTAATGGTCGGAATAGGTACTTTTTTAGCAGTGCATGGGATTTTCCAGATGCTGTTTAAAGTTCCTATGCTGGATAATTGGATTGATACGACAGACGTGATTCAGCACCGCGCTTTTTCCATTTTAGGAAGCCCAAACAGTTTAGGATCATTTATGGTCATGCATATTGGGATGATGCTCGGACTGATTTTAATTGAAAAGAGCAGAAAAAAACAAATTTTATATGTGGGATTGACCATAATTGCGTTGTTAGCTCTTTATTTTACATACTCTAGAGGAGCAATACTGGCTATTGTAGTTTCTATTGCTTTTGTTTTAATGGTGTTTAACAAAAGATTACTACTCTACTTCACTTTTTTTTCAACAGGTTTGTTGTTATTAGTGGATCAAGGGGCATATCGGTTTTATAATCTACTTACTCCTGATTCCATAAGCAATATGCTGACTGATGGTCGATTGGCAAAATGGTCTGAGGGTTTAAACGAATTTATGTTATCTCCGATTTTTGGAAAAGGATTTGGACAATTCGGTGGTTCTATTGCTATCAAGTATGGAATATCGAATTTTTATGCAGATAATTTCTATCTTAAGACTCTGGTTGAAAATGGGATCTTCGGAACGATTGCTTTTATAATATTTATGGGATATTTTTTATATAAATTATTAAAGAATAGAAAAAATTATTTTATTGTCGGTATAGTGATTACAATTTTAGGATTTCTTCTTCATAATTTTGTAGACAATCTGTATTCAATACCAACATTGGCATTTTATTTCTATGTGTATTTGGCTATGGCTGTGAGTCAGATAAAGAATGATTCAGGAGATGAGATTTTATGAAGAATTGGAAAACAATAAGTATAATCATAGTAGGATTCATTATTTTCTATTCGGCTTTTATATATTTTCAAAGTAGAAATTTGAAAAACGGTGGAACGGAAATGGTATATAGATCTATGGAAATAACTTTTAAAGTGGAATCGATTGAAAATAACGTTGGGGATTATATTGTAATTGACGCTCCTGTTGTCGATCATGAAAATAGCCTATATTTTGGTGTTATAAAAGAATTTCATTTAGAACCGCATCAAGAAGCGATAATTAATAACGGAAAATCAACTATAGTTACATATCCAAATAAAAGTGATCTTTGGATAACGATCAATGCAACGGCAACGGATCTTAATAATTCATATGTAGTTGCTGCTAAAAAATTGGGAATCGGAAAGAAAATCGCTTTGTATTCAAAAGGGTATGCATTTTATGGTACGACTATGAGAATTGAGGATATCGATTATGAATAGTGGGCAATTGAGATTGGATAAATTGTCAATCTATTTGGTGACATTGATTTTTCCTTTCGTCGGCATAAAAATTTTAAGCGTGATAATGATATTTGCATTTTTTATTTGGGGAATAAGACAAATATTTATTGAAGGTAAATTTAGTTTAGGTACACTGGATATCGTGCTGATTCTATTTTTTATTGCAAATCTCATAAGTAGTGTTTTTGCATTTGACTCTTTCTCAAGTTTTAAGCAATTGATTGTTTTAGCAGCATATATAGGGCTTTATTTTATAGTTTCAAAAGATTTCAGTCAGGTGGAACTGAGAATCTTGCTCTTTGTGATGGCTGTTTCAGCTGTTTTACCGATTCTTATTGGTTATTATCAGCTGCTGTTTGCATCGAGCAATCAGGATTTATGGATAGATCGCAATATCAATCCTGATTTAGAACAAAGATTATATTCTGTATTTGAGAATCCCAATATTTTTGGTGAGTATCTTGTAAATATCTTTTTCATTGTGGTCGGGCTTTTAATCAGCAATAAAAACAAATGGGGAAAAGCTATGCTGGCTCTCTTTGCATTAGTTGTTAGTCATCAGATTATATTGACATATTCAAGAGGAGCGTGGATTACTTATCTAATAGGAATTGGTGTTTTTTTACTTTTATACAATTGGAAATGGATTGTTACTTTGATTCCTTTGGGAATCTTAGGACTGATTATCGCTCCGAATTCAGTTAAGCAAAGGCTTATAAGTATTGTTTACAGCTTTAAAGATTCGTCGTTTTTCTATCGAATCGAAATCTGGAAAAATGCAATAAAAATGTCAAAAATTTATGGAATAAAGGGTTTAGGATATGGCTATCAATCTTTTCATGAATACTATGCGCATTATAAGATACCGGGATTCAATGCGACTCATTCCCACAATCTTTTTCTGCAGATTTTACTGGAATCTGGAATTGTTGGATTGATTCTATGGTTATATATTGTTCTTAGCACATTATTCTATAATGTCGTAAGAATCTTAAAAAATTCACTGATTGTAAAATACAAGGAATGGATATCTTTAGTGATACTCTTAGCGATAATGATACATGGAATAATCGATTATACTTTGTTTGATTATCGAATAAATTTTCAATTTTGGTTGGCTATTGCGTTGACTGCACAGGGAATGAGGACAAACAAGGAAAATACGGAGGAAATTAAATGAAAGCACTGATAATAGGATATTATGGGTCAGATAACATCGGCGATGAAGTGCTTTTGCATCAGACCATCAAAATGATTAAAGCTATTGATGGGAAAATTGATATTAAATCCTTATCATATAGAACAAAAATGACAAAAGAAATTCACGGAATTGATGCTGTCAGTAGAAATAAATATTTTGAAATTCTAAAGGCGATTAAAGAATCAGATATCGTCATCGGCGGCGGAGGTTCTATTCTTCAGAATGTCACAAGTAACCGATCGCTTATTTATTATTCGATGATACTATTTATATCGACTTTGTTTAATAAAAAAGTAATCATGCTTGGAAATGGTTTCGGACCGATAAGTGGAAGGTTTTATTCAACTCTGACAGGATGGTTGCTTAACAAGATAGATGTATTTATGGCTAGAGATGAAGAAACGAAAGAAAGGCTAGAAGAATTAGGAGTTAAATCAAAGGTTGTGCTATCGGCTGATTTGGCTTATTACAATTATAAAAGCAAAGATCGATTAACTAGTAAAAAGGTGATTATCAATATAAGACCTTGGAAAAATAATGATGCAATTGTAAATGAAATGAAGATATTTGTTGATAGACTTAAGGAAAATGAATATGAAGTCGAATTTTTATCCATGCAAGAAGGCAATGACGATATCTTATTGAAAAAGATTGATGAGAATGCTTCTTTTGTCGATAATTCCATCGATGTGTTTTTACATAAAGAGTCTGAGTATTACGCTATGATAGGAATGAGGCTCCACGCTCTTATTTGGGCGGGATTAAAAGATATTCCTTTTATAAGCCTGGAATATGATCCTAAGATAAAATCTTATGCTGATATGACTAGTCAGTTGAACTATGGAAATGTGAATGGTATAGATAGTGAAAAGCTTTGGAAGTCGTTTACTCAATTGGTTGAAAATTATGATGAAAAGAAGAATCTATTGATCAAGACAAATGATGAAGTGGCAAAAAAATCATATATCAACTATATGGAATTAAAAAATCTGATTGAGAGGAATTGATTTTATGATATCGAGTGTAATAATTAATCCAAGATATGAAGAAACCGATCAAATGGGTATTATTTATCACGGGAATTACTTT
>DAOUQP010000170.1 GCA_030625575.1 Eubacteriales bacterium
ATCTGTATACTTGTAGCCTGAAATACTACCAGTTGTCTCTTCGACATTAGGAATTGGAATAGTTTTTTTACCAGCTTCTTGATCATCATTAGTGATTACATGAACATACGAGTGTCCACTGGAACCTGGATAAACAGAAGAACCAAGCATCGTCTGAGTTAAGAAAACTTCATCATAGATATAGCCACCCCATTTATCTGTTGGTTGCTGTGTATAAACATATGCTAAAGTTTCATTGCCAATAGGAGCCCCAAAATCCGACTCATTGTTCCATAGCCAAGTTCTCGAAAGGTGAAGTTGGAAATACAAAACTATTTTAGATGAATCTGTAATATCTTGTCCTGGGAATTCAGCAGCATATGCATCTCTAATCTGCTGCACTGTAACACAGAATTTTCTGGTAGCGTCTGTATCTGTACCAATAGTATTATCCATAGCCCTGTTCATCTGACTGGTTATATTAATCGTCTTGTTGATTAGTGCAAATCCGTCAAAGTAATGTTCATATGGATTGTTAGGATCTCTTTGTGCAACATTCACATCTGCCTTATTTCCCAACGGCATAGCTCCACCAGGTGAAGGTCCGATCATACTCGTACCAGCCGCTGGAAAACCATGAGTGTCTGGTAACAATTCTATACCGACACTTACATTGCGGACTAAATCGAAATATCTACCGATATCGTAGAAGTCGAATTCAACTCCGATTCTATTCAAACCGTTTGGATCCGTATCACTCCAATTAATGTTTCTGATTTCAGTCTGGAATGCTACCCACTCGCCTTCCTCATAAGTCTTGCCGAGGTTACCAGTTGTCCATTTACCTTGATATTTTGCATCAATACCGAAACCATAGGCCGTGACATCATTTACGCCGGCGTGTACTGGCATACTCGGTATGCAAATAGAAAATATCATCAAGACAACTAACAATTTTGCTAAAAAAGACTTTTTCTTTTTAGCATAACGTATTGAGTTCATTCATCTCACTCCTTTCTTTAATATTGAACTCATATAATATGCATTTAAACCATCAAATTACCATAAGCATCCCTCCTAATACTTAATGACTCAAAAATATAAAAAACCACCATAGAACTATGGTAGTCAGACAGTCGTTGTATCTTTAGATACTTTAGACTCACAACTTTGCGTACCTGTTTTTCAGCAGGCTTGCCTTTTCATATTCTTAAAATTCAATTCCGATATATAATGCGTTAACATAGTTGATTATTCAGTTTTAATAGAATTGGTTTACATAATTTTACTCTCGGAATATAAAAAAACCACCATAGAACTATGGTAGTCAGACAATCGTTGTATCCTTAGATACTTTAGACTCACAACTTTGCGTACCTGTCTTTCAACAAGCTTGCCTTTTCATATATTTGTATTTTACTCCAACATATGATTGATTAACAATCGTTAACCGTACAACATATTTACCCATTTTGATAGTATCGAAACGCTCATTTATATAATAATTTATTTATTTACCCATTTTTTTTAAAATAAAACAATTTAGGGATATAACTAGTAAAATGAGAATGATTATCAAATCATTCTCATAACTGTATCGATTTTTCATAATAATATGTTAGGCAAATGTCTACCTATTATTTATTATCTATTACTCATGAATTTTTCAATATCATCAACTTCTTTAATTATAGATTTAGATAATACTTCATTGCCTTCTTCAGTAATCAAAATATCATCTTCAATCCGTATACCTATCTTTTCCTCGGCAATATACAAACCTGGTTCACAAGTTATTACCATTCCAGGTTGTAAATCTACTTCTCTTGAGCCTAAATCATGAGTATCAAGTCCCATATAATGGCCTACACCATGGTAATAATATTTAGATACCTCTTCTTCTTTTTGAATCAATCCTATGCTGATAAGTTCTTTTGCAAAGAATTCTTTTGCAACCTCATTCATTTTAGCAAATGGCGTGCCAGGTATCATAATTTTTATTACTTCTTTTTGAGTATTCAGCACTATATTATAAAGCTGCTTTTGTCTTTCAGTAAATTTATCGCTTACAGGTAAGGTTCTTGAAATATCAGAAGCATATTGATTATACTGCGCACCTAAATCCATAAGAATCAGACTGTCTTTTTTAACTTTCGAATCATTTTCAACATGATGAAGGATTACTGCATTTTCTCCTGAAGCCGCTATTGTATCAAAAGCATTACCGTCGGCACCGTTATTTGTAATGGTATAGTTGAAAACAGATTCTGCTTGATATTCATACATTCCCGGTTTTAAATTATTCATTATTTCGTCAATGCCCAGTTTAGTAAGTGTTATAGCACTTCTAATCTGATCGATTTCATATTCATCTTTTATCATTCTAAATTCACTGACTATATTATGAGCAGTCTTAATATTTACATGCAAGTATTTTTCTTTAAATTCTAGTGCGAACTTATGGGAGTATGTATGTGGTTCATCCCAAGATAATTTTTCTAAATCAAAATAAACCACTTGAGCATTTTCCTCTAAAATCGATTTATTTACATAAGGTAAGAAATCTTTCTCATATTCAACTTTATCGATCCCAGATGTTTTTGTAGCCATCTCTTTTGTCATTTTTCTGCCATACCATTTTTCAACATCATAATTAGGCTCTTCAATAAATAGTTTTGTCTCGACTTTATCTTTTGTCTTTAATATTGTCATTGAAAAATTCTCTTTAGTTAAACCAGTAAAATAAAAGAAGTTTTTATTTGGTTTAAATCTATATAATGCATCCGCTGTACTCTTTGGCGCCTTTCCAGAAAACAATATAACCATTTCGTTGTCATTTAATTTATTTATCAATTTCTCTCTATTACCTGTAAAAAAATTCATTATATCAAACCCCTCTTCCATACATTTGTAATCAGTATATAAAAAAAATTATATAATTAAAATAATAAAACTGAATACTTCAAAAATTTAATAATTTACAACTTGAACAATAAGTTCTATTTCAACCGCTGCATTTCCAGGAAGAGAATTTGTACCGACTGCCACTCTAGCATGTTTGCCCTTTTCACCAAATATCTCTTCAAGAAGTTCAGACGCTCCATTGATCACTTTTGATTGTTCCTCAAAATCATCTGTTGAATTAACATATCCAGTCAATTTGACAATTCTTTTTATTTTATCTAAATTCCCTATTTCAGCTTCAACAGCACTAAGTGCCCTTAAAATGCATATTCTTGCAGCTTCATAACCTTCATCTACAGTAAAATCTTTGCCCAGCTTTCCTTTATACAATAATTCATTACCTTCTTTAGGTGTCTGGCCTGAAACATAGACAATATCTCCTACTCTAACAGCAGGTACATACACCGCAGCAGGTTTAGGTGCCTGTGGCAGTTTGTATCCTAATTTTTCTATATTCATGATTTCTCCTTCTTAAGCATATGGGAAAGATTCTC
>DAOUQP010000198.1 GCA_030625575.1 Eubacteriales bacterium
AAAAGGCATCCTATATATTTTTAAGCACTTCTTTTAAGAACTCATAACTCCTCTGAATCGAACTGATAGAAACATGCTCATCTGGTGTATGTACATCCCACATATTTGGACCAAACGATATCATATCTATATCCCCTATCTGTCTTTTTAGTATTCCACATTCAAGACCAGCATGAATAGCCATAATTTTCGCTTCATTACCATACATTTTCTTATAAACATCTTTCATTGATTCTCTTATCTTTGAGTCTGGATTAAAAGTCCACTCAGGGTAATCAGACTCTAGAGCAATCTTTCCACCCGAAAGATCAGAAAGACCCTTTAATCTGCCTATTATCTCTCTTTTTAAACTATCTACCGACGACCTTACCGCACTCTCAAATACAACTTCATTTTCTACAGTAGATAATACCCCTATATTTGTTGAGCTCTCTACAAGCCCATCTATATCGCTTGACATAGTCTGAACACCATTTACCATTACCAGAATAACATTCGTAAGTTTAAATTGTGATGTAGTGTTCATCATATATTCTTCTTTTTCAATCTCATTTATACTGATTTCTAAATTTTGATCTGTGTTTCTAAATTCAATTTTAAATTGTTCTTTCAACTCCTCAATCTCAGAAGTCAAATCAATATTAGAACTGATTATCGCCTTTGCCCTTTTGGCAATGGCATTCATTTTTTCTCCGCCTTCTAATCTTGTAATACCAATATCTCCTCTTAGATGGCTTAATACTCTACCCAATAGTTTGATCGCATTGGCTCTTCCTTTATTAATCTCCATACCAGAGTGTCCACCTGTTAAATTTGATATTCCTATTTCATAAGATTTTTCAAAAGTGTTTTCTACTAATTCAAAAGGCTGATTGAACTTAACCCTAACTCCACCAGCACAGCTTACACAAAATTCCCCTTCTTCTTCAGAATCGATATTAATCAAAGTTTTTCCACTAAACAAACTTCCATCGACATTTGATGCTCCACCCATTCCAGTTTCCTCTTCGGTTGTAAATAAAACCTCAAGTGGAGGATGAATAGCATTTTCATCTTCTAATAAAGCCAAAGACATAGCCACCGCTATTCCATTATCAGCTCCCAAAGTAGTTCCTTTTGCTTTAATAAAATCTTCATCTATAAATATATCCAAGGCGTCATTGTTAAAATCAAAGCTACTATCTTTTTCCTTGGCGCACACCATATCCATATGACCTTGTAAAATTATAGCATCGTAATTTTCATAACCTTTACTTGCAGGTTTTCTAATAATGATATTCAAGGCTTTATCTTGAACAGCTTCTAATTTATTTGTTTTTGCAAAATCTAAAAGATAATCACTAATCTCTTTTTCATTTCCACTCTCATGAGGCATTCTCGTTAATTCTTCAAAATAAAACATTACTCTTTTAGGCTCTATATTTTCTAAAACTCTCATAATTATGACTTCCTTTCTTCTTTTACTCTGCCTTTTATTATAGCATTCGTCACAAAAAGAACAACGCAAAACAACTTTTCTGAAAAAGTCTACAACTCGATATCAATATTATGATCTAGAACAAACTTTCTAACAGCTTTCTTTTCATTCTTAGTCAACTTATCAAATAACAATTCCATTTTTAATACATACTCAGGGATATTTTCCATATAGAAAACTAGATTTTTTATTGCAACAATATCTTTCTCTTTCTTCTCGCCTCTATTTTTGTTTATTATCATTTTATGAATAATAAATGCTACAGGATCAGGAATTATCACAACCAAATTATTAAATTTAACATCTATAGTGTTATCTACTATCACCGACATATGTCCAAGAGTTTCAACCTCAAGCCCAAAACTTGGCGATTTAATGGTTATTGTAGGTTTTCCAATTTGTCTTGCCAAAAATTCTATCTCAAATTTTCCTTTTCTGAATACAACGATCCCATTTCGTGACATATCAGTAATATACTCTTCTTCTTCAAATATTTTAAAAATATTAACACCTTCACGAGGCAATCTAATATTCCTTATTAAGAAATCAATATCGAAGGTTTTTGTTGTTGACACATAATTGTCAATAATATTCGATTCCTCATATAAATACTCTGCCCATGAACCAATCAAAATGATGTGTTTCAGCAAATCATTTCGATCAAGAAGTTGAAGCGTTTCATGAAATTCATTTTTAAACTCCATTATTTTAATCCTTTCTTGGCCACTTTAATGTCTTCTTGAAGTGATTTAATCATTTTAATATATTCTTTTCTTTTTTCTATTTTCTTTATTATATCCGAAA
>DAOUQP010000132.1 GCA_030625575.1 Eubacteriales bacterium
TTCGAACCCACGACCTCTAGCGTGACAGGCTAGCGTTCTAACCAGCTGAACTACCAGACCATAATGGTGGGAGTAATAGGGCTCGAACCTATGACCCTCTGCTTGTAAGGCAGATGCTCTCCCAGCTGAGCTATACTCCCATATATCTGACGCGTCAGACAAGTTAAATATTACAGTAATTAATCATCTTTGTCAATAATAATTTTTTCATAATAATATCCTTCTAAATTATCATAATCACTTACTATTACAAATTCAGATTCAATCATTATAAGTATGCGTTGCAATATTAATATTCCAGCGTTTATTATATCCGCTCTTAACATATCTAGACCAATAACATTTTTTCTTTCATCATTTGTCATGTTAACCAATCCATTAAAAATTTCATCTATATCTTCTTTACCAATCACACTTCCATGAACTTTCTCGCGTTCGTACTTCACCAATTGATTTTTAACAGAAGAAATCGTTGTTATAGTACCCCCGATGCCAATAGCTGTAGCTTTCACATTTTTCAGGTATTCTCCAATCACGACATCTATATAGTCCTTCACAGCATCAATTTCAATTTGTTTTGGCGGATCGCTCAATTTAAATTTTTCAGTCAGCCTAACAGCGCCAATATCAAAACTTTTCATTTTGACTAACTCCCCATTAACAACTTCAATGAGTTCAGTGCTTCCTCCACCAATATCGATAATTAAATAATTATTTTCCATCATATTATTCAATCCTGTTATAGCACCGACATAACCCATCCTAGCCTCATCTTCTCCAGACAACACTTCTATACGGACGCCTGTCTCTTCATATACCTTACTTAGAAAAACATCTCTATTCATAGCGTCTCTAACGGCACTTGTAGCCATAGCGTATATTTTATCAATATTGTTCTTTTTACAGACTTCAATCAATTTTTTAATTCCATCAATTGTACGATTCATTGCAAGTTCTGAAAGTATTTTACTTTCATTGACACCTTCACCAATTCGCGTAATTTCCATATATTTTTTGCTTGATATTAATTCTTCTTCATTTGGAATAAATAATCTTACAGAATTTGTGCCAATATCAACAATTCCAATTTTCATAGTTTTCTCCCATTACAAAAACCGGGATTCCCCGGTTTTATTTTTTAGAATTATGTCCATTACTTCTACGAGACTTCGCCGCTTTTGTAGATCTCAATTTTTCGTCACTTACTTTCATAAAATCTACAATAAGGCTCTCAAAATCCTTTGCAGGCTCAGGTTTCGCTCTGTATTTATTTTCTGTACTTCGTTTTTTATATGGTTGTTTTACCGGTACGTTTTTCTGAGTTTGTTTTATTGACAAGTTAATCTTTCCATCTTTATCAATGCCAATTACTTTAACTTCTACCTCTTGATCTACAGATAGATGTACTTCAATATCTTTTACAAAACCATTCGATACCTCAGATATGTGACATAAACCTGTGCTTCCATCAGGCAACTTTATAAACGCTCCAAATTTTTTTACACCGGTTATGGTACCCTTCATAATTTGTCCTACTTCTACGGGCATGAAAATTTCAATCCTCCTTAGTCAATTTACAAAGATTATAGGCTAAAAAACTCATATTGTCAATTTGTTTAATCTTTTATCATATAAATAATTTCATCAGGCTTCACCATTTGTAGTTTTTCACGAGCCATTTTTTCAATATATTCAGGTGTAGATATCTCATCAATAACATCATATAGTTCGTCTATAGATTTCTTTAGTTCCTCAATTTCCAAATTGTACGCAGCTCTGTCATTGATTAATTCTCTATATTTCATCTCCTGACTAATCACTACATATGAGATATATATAAAAAAGAATATTATAAATATAACAATATATTTATTTTTCAAAAAAAACTTCTTCACTACATCACCTTATTCCACTATCTCGTACAATTCACTAGCCTCATCTTTATTTACGTGCTCTTTAATATCCAATACTCTATATAAACGAATGCTGTGGCCGAATTGAACAGATATTACATCATCTATCGAAACATCGTCAGAAGCCTTTGCAACCTTATCGTTAATTATAACTCTTCCTTGGTCGCACGCCTCTTTTGCAACAGTTCTTCTTTTTATTATTCTAGAAACTTTTAAATATTTATCTAACCTCATAATTTCTCCTTAAAAAACAAAAGCAGCCAAAGCTGCTTTTACTATTTATTAACTGTTTCTTTTAATGATTTCCCAGCTTTGAAAACAGGTGCTTTTGAAGCGGGAATTTCAATAACTTGCTCTGGATTTCTTGGGTTTCTTCCCGTTCTTGCTTTTCTCTCTCTTACTTCAAAAGTTCCAAAACCTACTAATTGAACTTTTTCACCATCTGTTAAAGCGCCTTCAACGCTTTTAACGAATGCATTCAAAGCAGCTTCTGCATCCTTTTTTGTAATTTCAGCTTTTTCAGCTATGCTTGTAATTAATTCTGATTTGTTCACAGTATTACCTCCCTATAATGTAACAGCAATAAATCCGTATTACTACCTATATAATATCCTTATATACCCAGTGTTTTCAAGTCTTTTTTGATTATTTATCAATATTTTTTTTCTTGGCCTCTTCCCACAATATATCCATTTCTTCAAGAGTCATTTTTTTTACTCCTTTTTCCCTAGCTAAATCAGAAAATTCTATATGTTTGAATCGATTGATAAATTTATTAATGGTTCTATCAAGAGCAATTTCCGGGTCGAATTTCAACAATCTTACAACATTCACAACAGCAAATAAAAGATCTCCCAATTCTTCTTCATAATTATCTATTCGATTATTTTTTATTTCAAAAATAATTTCATTCAATTCTTCTTTAACCTTTTCAATCGCAGGAGTGACGTCATCCCAATCAAACCCTATTTCCCGGGCAATACTTTGAACCTTGTACGCTCTAATCAAAGCAGGACTCGATTTGGAAAGTGATTTCATTCTATCGGAATAACTTTGAGCATTTTCTTTTTGCTTTACTCCATTCCAAATAGTTTCAACTTCATCTGGCGAATTAGCTTCCAACTCCCCAAAGACATGAGGATGTCTCCTTATCAACTTTTCTGTTATTGTATTCGTTACATCGGTTAAGCTAAAATATCCCATCTCTTCTTCAATCAGACCATGAAAAACTATCTGCAATAGCAAGTCCCCCAATTCCTCTTCAAGATGTTCACTATCTTCATCGTCAATCGTTTCCAATACTTCATACGTTTCTTCCAGTAAATATTTTTTTAACGATTCATGGGTCTGTTCTCTGTCCCATGGACATCCGTTTTCACCTCTTAGAACCTTCATTACATCTACAAGGTCTCCAAACCCTTTTCGTCTAATATCTTCAGAAACCGGTTCAATAACCAAAGTAGTAAGGTGATCAAATATATCATAATGATCCAATTCCCAAAGAAAAACTTTTTTTATTTCTTCTTGATTTCTTATGCCAGCAGATTTTACAATATAAATTTCTTGATCATCATCGTAATACTCCGATAAATGTACTTTAACACTTGCCGCAACCATCTGATTATATACTTGAATAATAATATTATATATATCATTCGAAACATGCTTCATATTTAACGCATCGACAACAGCCATCCCATTAACCGGATCAATTTTTAAAGATGTCAACACAACGTCGACAAAACTGACACCATATACGAATTCAACATTCTCATATTTGTCCTGTAAAATTTCAACCGTTCTTTCTGCAACAAACGGATTCCCGGGAACACCGTAGACAACATCCTTTTCTTCAGCCTCTTTAATCAATATATCTACGATATCATTGTAGACATCATCGAAAGTCTCCGCTTCTTCATATAAATCATCGAAAGTTTTATAGTCTATTCCCAAATTCTTTATATATTTATTTGTTGGATGCTTTTCTGTTCTTATAAAAAGATTCTCACATTTTTTTAAAAATTCAACAGCTTCGATTGTAAGAAATTTTTCATCGCCAGGTCCTAAACCAACTACTGTAATCTTATACATTTGTAATCTTCCTAACTAATTTTCTTATTTTCTTTCCACCAGGTATCATTTCTAGTTCTTCTAGAGAAATACTCTTAGTCATAAAAATCATAACCATATATACAACTGCAGCTAATCCTATAGAAACTAACGTTGCTATACTATCCGGCATCACAGCACTTAATCCGATATAAACAATTTTTACAGCCACACCCATAACAACGCCTGAAAAAACAGGACCAAGTATATATTTTTTGTTCTTGATATGCAAATATCCAGTTTTATTCAAACTTCTTAAATTTAACATACAGGCTATAAAATACGTCATAAGAGTTGAAAACGCTGCACCCTTAATATTTAAAGACGGTATTCCTACAAGAAAATAAACTAAAAACACTTTTATTATTGCACCTACAAAAAGATTCTTCGCAGGAGTCTTGTGTTTGCCTATTCCTTGCAATATTCCTGATGTGACCTGAAATAGAGCTAAAAATACAAAACCTATACCTAATATTTGCAAAATAACAGATGCACTGACCACAACTTCCTTTTGAAGTGGGTAAAGAAGATACATAATCTCCTTAGCCATCACTGTTAAACCGATAGAACTAGGTATACCGATAATAACCGCTGTCCTTATTCCATTTCTAATTATATCTTTCAGTTCATCAAATTTAGCCTTTGCAAAAGCCGCCGATACCGCTGGAATAATACTAACTTGAATACCAGCAGTTACCACTTGAGGAATGTTTATAAGCGCTCCGGCATAAGCTGTCAACTGTCCATATAAATCATTGGCTGTTTCGCCAAACCCAATCGCAGTAAGCCTTCTCATAACTATAGCTAAGTCTATTATACTCATAATGGGAATAATAGATGCTCCAATTGTTATTGGAATCGCAATAGCCAGTAGTTTTTTAATGATTACTTTTGATTCATCACTTGAAATTTTTTCTATCTTTATGTGCATTTCCTTGTACTTGAATTGATACAAAAGGACAATTACAATAAATCCGACAACCGCTCCCGCCGTAGCACCAAAAGTAGCTCCAGCAGCAGAAAAATGCTCGCCTTGCCCCAATAATATCAACGCCAATGATAATCCGACTATAACTCTTCCTATTTGCTCGAAAATCTGTGAAATTCCATACGGCACCAATTCTTGATGGCCATTGAAATATCCTCTATAAACCGACATCATTGAAATAAATACAATCGCAGGTGCAATAGCTCTAATGGAATATACCGCCAAAGGATTCTTTACCGCCACCGCAATGGTTTCAGCTAAAAAATACATCAATACAGAACTTATAATTCCAATTACCGTCAATAATTTTAATGAAACTTTAAATATTTTATGAGCGCCTACGGTATCGTCATCCGCCAATTTTTCAGATACTGATTTTGCAATGGCAGCCGGCAATCCAGCTGTAGAAATTACTAAAAGCCAATTATAAATTGGATAAGGTGTTTGATAGAAACTCATACCTTCATCGCTAAGAAAATTGGCAAG
>DAOUQP010000181.1 GCA_030625575.1 Eubacteriales bacterium
TTTTATCTTGGAATTCTATATGATCTTGCTGTAATTTTATCTTCTTGTCTTTAGGTTGGATCAACTCTTCAAAAATAACTTGAGGATTGGCAAGTTGCATATATTGTGAACTATTCTTCTCATGCCCAGTAATTTTAAATCTATAGGCTGTCCAAAAATATTGGAGCGAAATTTTATTATCCATCATCTCCTTAGATAAAAGATCACTAAAGTCACTATATAGTGTTTTGAGATACCTAATAAAAGTAAGTCTAAATTCTACTGAATGAGTTTTTCCTGAGCCCAAAAAGCCAGATGGAACTCTCCGATACACGCTCATTTGTTCTGCTATACAATAAATCTTTCCCATTGATGCACACTTTATAAAATAAGGATGGTCACCTACGGGAAACCATGGGTTATGTTCCAGGTAATGATATTGTTTTTCATTTCTGCAAAGTACCGAAGCAGTGGCAACACACCATCTTTCCATAATTTCATTAGCAAAATATTCTCTACTTGCGTTATCGAGATTAAAAGATTCAACCACCATACCATTTTTAGTATAATCTTGTACTTCGGCATTATGAAAAACCATATTATATTCTTCGTGGGACTCCAAAAAATCCACCTGCTTCTGCAGTTTTAATGGATCTGTCCAATAGTCATCACCCTCACACAAAGCAATATATTTTCCTTTGGCCCGCTTCAGACTTCCTATGAAATTTGCCATTGGTCCTATATTTTTTTCTCGCAAGTTTACTTTGATAATATTCGGAAATTTTTTCATATATTTTTTTATTACTTTTACCGCATTATCGGTAGAACAGTCGTCGTCTATTAAAATCTCGAAAGGAAAATTAGTCTTCTGCATAAGAAAACTATCCAACGCTTCGGTGATGTATTTTTCATGATTATAGGTAATCGTACAAATACTTACTGCAGGCTTATTCATATCACCGTTCCAACTCTCCATTACTTTCTGCTCGGTTCTATTTATCATAAAAATATCCTGTATTTGTTCTTGACATTTTTCTCATTTGGATATTAAGACATCAAATCGATAGTAAGATGTATCTGAATCAGGATTTTGATCTATTATGTCAACAGTTAGATCAAGGCTTTCGCCCATTTGTATTATATGTTCTTTGTACCACCAATTACCAATATGAGATTTTTCATTTTCTATTATCTCTGTGAATAAAAAATTCCTTCTTTCTTTTGTATTATAAAAATTCAGTAGCTTTTCTTGATCTGGTATATCTGTAATGAACAATATAAATGATTCCTTTTGATCTGATATTTTTTGAAGAAGTTTTCTAAGCATTTTATATTCTAAGTACTGTACAACTGCAAGCATATAAAACTTTTTTGCATTGTATTGAGTAAAGTCAATATCCATAATATTACTCATGATATAATTAATATTGTCTTTTTTGTGATGTTTATTCGCTACTATAAGTAAATCTTGATTAATATCAAACCCTGTAACAAAATTTGCATACTTGGCAATTTCATTGCTTATGAGACCATTGGCACAACCCAGATCCAGTAGCACATCTTTCTTCGTGACATCCAAGGTATCGATGATCAAATTTACGATGATCTTAAATTGACTTTCAGATATTGGCTCCCCTAGATAGGTTCTCCCTACCTGTGTTAAAAAACCACTCAAATCATTTGATGTATTATCTACTTTGTTTTTGTAATAACTAGCTTTTGATGAATCTTCAATTTCCATTAGTTACTTCTTTTTCAATATATTCGTTAATTATATTTACAATTCTCTTCATATCTTCTAAATTATATCTTTGATCAATTGGCAATGGAAACATTTTTTGGGTAAATGATGCTTCAAGACTCTCTTTTGGAACCCTTTTAAGAACTTCAGACCAATAGGTCGCTACATAAACTTTATTTTTAATGAGTTCATCTCTAAGTAGAGAATCTTTCCAAGCAAATGGATAAACCATTGGACCATTCAGTATACTAATATCAATATCCAGAGAATTGTATTTTGAGAGAAATGAATGTAAGAAAAGAAAATTTTGTTCGCGTAACAGTTTTATATTCTTATAGTCAATTGATTGTAAAACTGTTTCAGTAAATGTTGACATAGTTTTAATTGGCTGATCCGTTAAACTATTTTCAGATGAAATATAGTTTGAATAATATGCAGCAGCTGTTTGATCAATCCTTCCAATAAGATGTGAAACTCTGTCTGTAGTAGCATCTTGCTCCAAATCTTCTTCTAAAATTGAATTTGTGTATAGATAACTTCCATCACTAACACCAAAAAATTTCCTAACAGAATACAAAGTATCTATATTAGGAATAGGTAATTCAAAAAATGCCTGAGTATTATCAATAATTAACTGTTCTCCATATGTACTAATCAAAGTGGTAATATATTTGTGTTTCAATCCAAAATAATTAACATAATAAAGTTTCTCTGTATCTTTTAAATCTATGTCATGGCTAATTTCAAAGTTTTTATCAATCGTATAAAATTCAAAGTTAACCTTTAATGTTTTTAAAGGTTCAAGGACAGTGTCACAAATATAATGAGGCAAATAAACTTTTGAAATGTTTTGCGCAATTAAAATATATTTAAAAGCATTTCTTCCACTATTAAGTTTAATTGAACCTTGATGATATTCTTCTTTCTTCGGTAATTCCAAGCCAAAATATCCACCTATCTCTTTCATACCAATTTATACCCATTTAACATATCTTTTACCTCTTCCTTACTATTAAACATCATAACATCAATGATTGATAGATATGGTATAAATTCATCACTAAATTGTCTATATATAGGAATTTCAGATTCCAAAAATTGAAGTTTAATACCTTGTGACTTAAAACTTTCTACATTGTATAACTCTCTGCCTCCAATTGGATTTATATATTTAGTAGAATTCAATTTTTTATTTATAGCTATTACTTTATCTTGTGATTTCAGAGAGTGGTCAATATCTATTGTTGATGATTTTACTATTTGTGTGTCAATCTCCAGATAATCACATACCATTTCTACAGAATTATAAATATAATCAAAGAGATTTTTTTCTTGA
>DAOUQP010000032.1 GCA_030625575.1 Eubacteriales bacterium
TTAAGATCCAATGCAATAATTTTTGGTTTTTTTCCTAATGATTCGGATTCTTCTCCATGGATGAATTCATCAATGGATAAATTGAATACTTCTGCCAATACAGTTGTATTGTATATATCAGGCGTAGCTTCACCACGTTCCCATTTTGATATAGCTTGTCTGCTCACACCGATTTGCTCTGCTAACGATTCTTGAGATAAATTCAGATTCTTTCTTAAAGTTAGAATTCGATTACCTATGTCATTAATCATATGATCTCCTTCTTTCTATTCACTTTCATTTTATCATCATTATAAATCATTTGTGTACTTTTGTTTTGTATAAGTAGATAAAATGGAGTATTGTATTTTGTGATTCTATTATTTCAAAAAATCCAAAGAAGTGCTATATATACTCTTTGATTTCCCGCAACTATTGATTGCAATTTTGGTTGCGAAGAAAAAAAGAATGAAAAATAAAGGTTTTGATCATAGCTCAGCAGTAACAACACCAACGATATCGGTATTGGTCACTGATATATGTAATAATAGGTGATCTGTGATGTTGAATAAAAGTATAAGATAGAAGAAACGATAGAATTTTGATAACCTTCAGGGCTCTTTTTAGGATAGACCATAATGGTTGCATGTGAAATTTTGTAGTGATAAAATGGTATAAGATGTAATTAATGATGATTATACTCCTGATAGTGTGAAAAATGAATTTAAGTAGAATTATTTATTATACTTGTATGGATTGTTGTTTTTTTGAATTCATTGAAAGAAGTATAATGTAGAAAGGTTTGACAATGAAATCAATTGAAAATTACAAAGGTATTATAAGTAGAAAGTATCCAAATTTCAAAATTAATAGAACAGAATTAATTGAAGAAGGACAAAATAATTACGTAATTCTAGTGAATGACGAAATGATATTTCGATTTCCAAAAAATGATTTAAACAAGAAAATATTGATACGTGAGTATAGTATATTGAAAGAGCTACAAAATATTTTTTTCGTAGAAATACCTAGTCCCAAATATATATTTATTCATGAAACTGCAGAGCAAACATTTGTAGGATATCCTATGATTCCTGGAGTATCAATGAATCAAGCGATATTTGAAAAAATATCTGATAAACAAATAATTGCAGATCAATTGGCCATATTTTTAAGAACGTTACATTCGGATGCTGTTTTTAATGAAGTTGGTCTAAAACTCATTCAAGTCGAAGTAAATAATGAATGGAAAGATTTATACAAGAGAATTGAGAATCAATTATTTCAATTTATGAATGAAACTGCAATAGCTAATACTAGAAAAGATTTTGAGAAAATTCTAAATATGCTTAACGACAGTAGTTTTAATTCTTGTGTTGTACATGGTGATTTTGGACCAAGTAATATCATTTATGATGAAAAAGTTGGTTGTGTTAGAGGTATTATTGATTTTGGTTCAATTGAAGTTTCAGATCCAGCATATGATATTGCTTCATTAATTGGGCCATATGGATATGGAGTAGATTTTGTTGAATTAATGAAGAAAGAGTATCCTGCAATAAATGAGTATATTAAGAGAGCGTTGCTTTATAAAAATACATTTGCTTTACAGGAAGCGCTATACGGGATAGAGAATGATGATGTTAATGCTTTTGAATCAGGGATAAAAGAATATTTGTAGTAGTATACAAAAAAATATAAGCAACTTCAGATAACACGTATTTACTACAGGGATTCAAAAAGATGGATTTGTAATATTAAGTATAATCATAGAGCAATTCGAATTAAAAATTTTATAGGAGGAAAACATATGGAATTATTTTCAATACCATCAGCAGCTGGAATTATTGTGAAAAAAGTAGAAAATGAAAATTATGTATTAATTCAAGAAAGATGGAAATTAGGAACAGAAAGTGAAAACGGATTAATTGAAATACCAGGTGGAAAAGTAAGAGAATATGAAAATGTTTATAATTGTCTAAGAAGAGAGATTAAAGAAGAAACTGGGCTACGTGTAATAGAAATTGATGGAGAGTGTGATTCTACAATCTTGGAGACAAATGGTTACAAGGTGTTAAATTATATGCCGTTCTCATGTTCACAAAATATTGCGGGTACATATCCAATTATGGTTGAAGTCTTTATCTGTAAAGTAGATGGTGAAATTATAAAAGAAACAGATGAATCGAAAAATATTCATTGGATTTCTTTATATGAATTAAACAAATTACTTAATGAAAATAATGATAAAATTTTTCCGATGCATAATGCAGTATTAAAAAAGTATCTTAACGTTAAAGGATTTGAATGATTGCAAAATCCAATAACGACGTATAGGTAAAAAACAGCAGAAATCGAATTAAAGAGTGCTAAACTAAAAGAGAATCGGAAGCAATTTAAAGAAAGATATATGAGCAAATTCAACTAACGTTGGTTATATGTAGTCAACGCAAAACGACCGCGATTACAGGGGATTAACCCCATTGTTGCATGAAATCAATTA
Organism: Eubacteriales bacterium; assembly: GCA_030625575.1. Classification (GTDB taxonomy): domain Bacteria; phylum Bacillota; class Clostridia; order Peptostreptococcales; family Acidaminobacteraceae; genus DAOURC01. Next base: position 2,483 of record DAOUQP010000032.1, read on the forward strand.
AGGAGAAAAACTAAATGGAAAATTCAATAATCGTAAATAGGATTAATTTATCAATAGAGAAGAGTAATTTTTCTGGAGTTGTTTCAATTAAAAAACAAGGAAAGATTATATATGAAAATGCTAGAGGATATGCGGAGCGAAGTAATAAAATATGCAATAATGTAGAAACGAAATTTGGAATTGCATCAGGTACAAAATTATTTACAGCTTTGGCTATAGGAAAATTAATTGAAGAAGGTAAGATATCATTTGACTCAAAGGTTTTTGATATAATTGGATATGATTTTACACTCTATTCAAAAGAAATTACAATTAAAGAACTATTAACCCATACATCAGGAATCCCAGATTACTTCGATGAGGAAAAGGTAGATGATTTTGGCGATTTTTCAGTGTCTATACCATGGTATAAATTAAAAGAGCCAAAGGACTATTTCCCTGTATTTCCTAAGGAAGAGATGAAATTCTCACCGGGAGAAAAATTTTCATATTGCAACAGTGGATATGTATTATTAGCAGCTATTGTAGATGAAGTATCAGGAATGTCATATAAAGACTTTATTGAAGAATATATATTTAATGCAATCGGTATGAACAATTCTGGGTTTTTTGCATTAAATAAGCTACCTGAAAATACTGCTTTAGGTTATATAAAAGAAGATAATGGTTGGCGTACAAATGTATATAACTTACCGATTGTAGGTGGCGGTGATGGTGGTGCATTCACAACAGTAGGTGATTTATACATATTGTGGGATGCTTTGTTGAATTATAAAATACTATCAAAAGAGATGGTTGAATTATATATTGAACCTTATATAGAAGCAGAATCTGAAGGAGAAAATACATATTATGGACATGGAATTTGGATACATAAAGAGAAAGAAAAACCAGTGGAAGAATATATTGTTGGATGCGATGCAGGAGTATCTTTCAAATCAGCAATCATTAGGGAGAAAGATATTATTTACACAGTAATTTCAAATACAGATGCTGGTGCATGGTCGATAATAAAAGAAATAGTAAGTTTGAAATTCGATGAATAAGGAGTCGAATTGTAAAACATAATCTTTATATTTATTAAGAAAGAATTATTGATCAAATTTTGGGTATTATCCTTCTAGGAGGCGGTATCATGAACGTTGTTCTAACTGATGAATTAAAGAAACACTTAAGGAAGAAAAATAGAAACTCGATAAGTATAAAAATCAGAAAAATTGAAAGAGGCGGAGTTGGTTCGGTTCAAGAACTCGATGTCGTGTACAATAAAGTGCCGGATGATATTGAAAAGTACAATCACTATAAAATAGATAGATACGATATTTATGTTATACGTAATTTGAAAGTCAAGAATAATGAATTGAAACTTTCTATAAAAAGGTCTCCATTACTGATTAAAGAATTAGATATTCAAGGAGTTGAGTTAAAACTGTAGTTAATTACTGCAGTTTTTTAATGCATGGAAATAGATAAGGAAAGTAATTAAATTAATTACCTTCCCTCTATTTGTGATTTAGAATTTTGAGCAGTAAATATGATTATTTTTCAATGAGCAGTTTTAAATTGCGAGTTAGCAAGTTATAATACTCGATGAAATTAATGGCTTCTATCTTTTTTAGTGTTGATTCATTTAAATTCTGCAATGGTGTTCCTTCAAGAATTTGCTTTGTTTCATAGTCTTCAAAGGTTGCGAGATTTTTGATGTTCATAATGTGTTTCTTGTTGGCAGGGCATACAATTTGACACCTTAGACAACCGATGATTGCATTATTTTGATTTTTATCTATCCAACTTGGAAAAGTTTTTTCGGATTCATTGTGATAAGTGATACATTTGCTTGCTTGTATTATAAAAGTATCACTATTTATTGCATTAGTAGGACAATTATGTGAGCATAAATCACAATCTTCGCAGATATCCATAGTAGTATAGTCTAACCACATATCGTTATCACAGGGGATATCAGTAAGATATACTCCTAGCCACATAAAGCTACCCAAGCCTTCAACATAACAGATGTTGTTTTTACCGTATACACCTAAGCCGCTTTTAACGGCTAATAATTTGGCTGGAAGATTGATTTTATGAGACTCTAAAGAATATGGAGATAATATTTTTTCTAGAAGATTATTGATCTCCATGATTTTTTTCTTGTTTTTCTCATTTTTGACGCTGCTATTGAATAAATACATCGGTGGCATTAAAACAGTATGCTTTCTACCGTTTAAATTAAAATACATGCGGGTAATTGTATCGGGAACAGCGACAATCAGTAGAGATTGTGGGTTTGTCATAATACTTGAAGGTTCATAATTGAATTCTTCAAAGTAATTACCCAAATATTTAGTAACAAAAGGATTATTATTTTGAACTTCTTCATATTCTTGTTTAATGTTTTCAAAGTGGCTAACAGTTATTAATTTAGCTCTCAGTCCGTGATTATGAATTTGCTCAATAATATTATTTGATGTAGAAGTCATCATATTCTCTCCTTTGTAACTATTAATATGCTTTATGATAGTTACATGGTATAATAGTATAATAACAGTTAGAGATGTAACTGTCAATATTGATTATGGAGGTTGCCGAGTTGAAATTTTTATGTATCGATTTTATTAATAGCCAATGGTATAAAACACACGAACTATATAAGGATCCTTTGAAAGATGAAAATTGGGTCGTTGAATTCATAAATAAATGGGACTTGCCACTAGATGATGCCTTGGATGAAAAGCAAATAGAAACGCTGTTGGAGTTAAGAAGCTTGCTCAGTAGTGCAATCTATGATTTATGCGACGAAAAGCCCATCGACCCAAGAGATCTGATGGATATAAATAAATATATGGAATCATTCAGATTTAATCAAACTATTAAACAAAATGGACAGAAGTATGAACTTGTTGTTGTTCCAAGTGGAAAAACCATCGACCGCATAATTTATGAAGTAATGACGTCTTTTTCTGAATTGGTTACAGAAAATGAATTGAATCGCATTAAATTTTGTCAGAATCCTGAATGTCGTTGGATATTTTATGACGAAAGTAAAAGCAGAACCCGAAAATGGTGTGATAATACATGTGCCTCGCTTATGAAAGTTCGAAAATATAGAGAGAAGCATAAAAACAATGAAGGAGATCAAAATGAAAAAAAGTAGAATTGTTTGGATTTTAGTTCTAATAGTGTCGTTGCTCATTTCAGGATGTAGCAAAGAAGATGAAGTAATAGTTGATAAAGAAGAAACGATTGGTGTGGAAACAACTGCTGAATTAGATCCGATTGATAGGTTTAATCAATCTTTAGAAGCTGCAAAAAATATAGAGAGTATGAGACAAGTTGTTGATATTGCTATGAAAATTGAATTCGATGAAACAATTATAGAAAATGATCAAACGGGTTTAGCTGCCATGGTCATGGCTATAATGTCAAATATTCAAATGAGAGTAGATCTTCAGATGGAAGGAATCAATAACGAAGATCCTAATGATATGTCTGATTTTAAGGCAAGTGGAAATATCAAGGTTCAATATGGTGAGGAGCAACAAAAATTGAATGTGTATTTCGATAATCAAAAGGCTTATACAGAATTGCCCAAGCAAGGTCTTGTCTATGAATCGATTGATGCCGATAATGCTACCATAAGTTCATCGAAACTAAATTTTAACAATTTTTTGATGAATCAGTACGATGAAGAGAAAATAATTACTGAATCAGTTGACATTGAATTTGAAGGAACGATTTGTCATGCAATGAAGTTCAGTTATGAAAATAGTTTAGAAAAAACAATTGAATTTTTTAAAGATGATGTATCTCTATACGAACTCACAGGAATTGATGGTGAAACAGATCTAAAAGGATTTGAATTTGAAGATTTGATATATAGTATCTATGTAAATGATGATAATGAAATTATAAGAATTGAAATGGGATTCAAAGTGATTCCTGAAAATCCAGAAAGGATGTTGGGAATGAAAAGCATCAATTATTTCATAGGTGCATGGTTGTTGGATATAAATGAGATACAGGTTGAACTTCCCGATTTGAGTTATGCTACTGAGAAAATAAAAAAGAATTAAAAGGTAAACTGCTTAATAATCAATTATTGAGCAGTTTGTTTTTTTGTTCGAATGAAAATATAATATTAATAAAGATAATTCTGAAAAAGTGGGTAGAAGATAAAAAAGAAGTCAATTTTGAATTGTTGAGGAGGATAAAAATGAGTATTCTTAAAATATTTATACGAATCTTTAGTTTTTTGCTTGTATACTTTGTAGTAATAATTTTTTTTCCTATTATGAATGTGAAGAAACAGCCGTTTAAAAAAAATGAGAATATAGGAGAAAAAGAAGCACCAAAATGCAGAGAAAATATTACATTTGAAGCCTGTGGAGAAAAAATCAGCGGGTGGTTTTATTCACCAAATGATAAATCGACAGCATTTCCTTGTGTGGTGTTAAGCCATGGATTTGGCGGGACTAAAGATTTAATACTTGAAAAATATGCTTTGAAATTTGTAGAAAAAGGGTACGGAGCTATAACGTATGATTATAGACATTATGGTGAAAGTCAAGGAGAACCGAAGCAACTGTTATCTACAACAGAGCAACTTGACGACTTGAGAGCAGCAGTCGAGTATGCAAGGAGTAGAGAAGAGATTGATGATGAAAAAATCATTTTATGGGGTACATCGGCAGGAGCGATTTATGGAATTATCATCGCAGGTGAAGATGAAAAAATAGCGGGAGTTATTGCTCAATGTGGATCGTTTGACAGTAAAGAGGATAGCAAACTAGCAGTAAAAAGAGAAGGAATAGGATTCTTTTTAAAAATGTTCATTCATGCTCAAAGAGATAAAGGTAGATCACGATTCGGATTATCAAGACATATCATTCCAGCATATGGTGTTCCAAATTCAACAGCTTTCCTTAGGACAAAAGGAGTATTTGATGGAGTTCAAAGACTTGCTGTGGATTCAAAATATTTTATCAATGAAGTTTGTGCAGGGTTTATGCTTATGCCTCGTGCACAAAATCCACTGATTAGTGCTGAAAACGTGAAGTGTCCAGTTCAGTTGCTTGTATGCGAAAAAGATGAAATAATATCTCCAAAATCTCATTTGAAAATCGAAAAGATTTTAGGAGAAAAAGCAGAAGTGAAACTGTATCCGATTGGTCACTTCGATATATATTTTGATGAAAACTTCGAAAAGGCTGTCAAGGATCAACTTGCCTTTATTGAAGGTGCATGTCTATAGAGAATTCTGCTTCAATAATTGACATGTAAAATGAAACATTATATATGGTATAATTATTTGAATCGCCATAACTTATGATATGAAATACTTAGGAGGATCAACCATATGAAAAAAAATATAATAATAATTATTGTAATCGCTTTAGCAATCTTATCTGTAGGATGCAATAAAAGTGAAAATGTTGTACCAGATATTGAAAATGGAGAATCGATAAAAGAAAATGATAGTCAGGAGATTCCAATAGAGGTTGATGACTCTTTAGAGACTGATGAAGAATCGTTGGAGAAAGATAAACTTATTGAATTAACTGATGACGAAGTACTATGGCTACAGGAAAGTTTGAAAATAGCTGGTTATTACACTAGTATGGATGGAATTTATGGTAGTGTAACAGAAAGCAAGCTTATTGAATTTCAAAATTCAGTGGATGATTTAGAAGCAAATGGCGAGTATAATCAAGGGACGAAGAGTGAACTGCAAAAGATAAGAGATGAGAAATTGGCGCCAAATTTAGGTAATGACCTTGTATTTATTAATAAAGAATATTATTTACCAAGCAATTTTGTTCCGGATGATTTGAGAGAAGTGGATGTTAGGAAAAGCAAATCAATTCAGCTGGCTTCTCATGTCGCTGAGAAAACAGAAGAAATGTTTGCTGATGCTGAAAAGGATGGTTTAATAATGTATTTGGCATCTGGGTATAGAAGTTATTCGTACCAAGAAGGTATTTTTAGTAGACGTGTTGCTAACAAGGGACTTGAAAGTACGTTGAAAGTTGTTGCGATGCCAGGTCAAAGTGAACATCAAACGGGTTTGGCCATCGATATCACATCTGAAGCTATGGGTTATGGATTAGAGCAATCATTCGAGCAACAACCGGAATTTGAATGGTTGATAGAAAATTGTTATAAATATGGATTTATTCTTAGATATACAAAAGATAAAGAAGATATTACAAAATATGTTTATGAGCCTTGGCATTATAGGTACATCGGCGATGTGGAACTTGCGAAATATATTATGGAAAATGAATTGGTTTTAGAAGAATATTTTAAATAACCATTAAGGATTGATTACTGTTTTTACTCAGAAATCAATCCTTTTATCATTGATAGAAAAAGCAAATCAAAGGTATTTACAAATGAATTTGTATGATAATGATTATCAATTACGCATATTGATTGACATAAATCATTAAAAGTGACACTCTATAAAAGAGAAAATTAAAGGAGGAGTTTTATGATTATAGCTGTTGCAACAGATGATGGTAAAAAAACTATAGAGCGTCATTTTGGAGATGCTGAATATTATAATATTTATGAATTGGTTAATGGAAAATTTCAATTGATAGATCAAGTCGTCAATACGACGGAAGAAGAGGAGATGCATGCAGATCCTGTTAAAGCAAAAGGAATTGTTGAATTATTGGTAGAGAAAAATGTAGAGGTTGGCATTACAAAAGTGTTTGGACCAAATATTAAAAGAGTAAAAAAACACTTTGTACCTGTGTTGGTTTCTAAAGAAACAATAGAAGAGAGTTTAGAAATAGTATTGAATTCATTGGATATTATTGAAGAGGAAATTTTAAAAGCAGAAAAAAGAGGTCACATAGATTTAAGATAGGGGATGAAATAGATTGATTTTTAAAAGAAACGGTGGAAATAATGGCGGTCAAGGAAGAAATAGAACTAACGCAGGTTTAGGTGGCGGCGGAATATGTATTTGTGAAAGTTGCGGGGCAGCTGCAAGCCATCAAAGAGGAACGCCGTGTTATGATATGAAATGCTCAAGCTGTGGAGCTACAATGTCTAGAGAGGGTTTATCGCAACAGAAAATCAAACCTGTAGTTGATGAAAAAGCATGCATAGGTTGTCAAAAATGTGTATTCTCATGTCCATATGGAGCTATTGAGATGATAGCTGGAAAAGCTTATATTGATTCAAATAAATGTACTGGATGTCAGAAATGTGTTAGTGTCTGTCCAGTGGGAGCTATTAAATAATCGTGCATATTGCACGATTATTTATTTATAAGTATCGTATTTTCTTTTTATTTCTTTGAAATCTTCCCAAACAATACGTTTTTTTGAAGGGTCTCTCAACAATGCCGATGGATGGAAAGTTGCAAAAAGATAATAACCATTTCGCTCAATCCACCTTCCGTGATCTTTTGTAATTTTAAAATTTGGGTCAATGATTGTTTGTGCAGCAACTCTGCCTAGACATACTATAATCTTTGGATGAATCAACTTGACTTGATTTCTAAGGTATGGAAGGCAAGTCTTTCTTTCATCATTCAAGGGGTCTCTATTATTAGGGGGTCTGCATTTTAGAATATTGGCAAGGTAAATTTCTTCTCTAGAGATATTTACTGATGCAATAATTTTATCGAATAATTTGCCTGATTTTCCAACATAGGGCCTTCCAGTAAGATCTTCTTGTTCTCCAGGAGCTTCACTGATGAAAATAATTTTTGCAGATTTATTCCCTTCCCCAAAAACAACATTGTTTCTTGTTTCTGAAAGCTTGCATTTTTGGCAAGTTTTACAGGCCTCTTCTAATTCATTCCAAGTAAGCATATTTTCCTCCATAGTTTTTCTTTTCTATGTATATTATAACGAAATGTTTTAGAAAAATATATATGCCGGTTTATACTAACCGCAGTAGATATTTCGAGAGAAATCAAAAAAAAGAAGAATACGCTGTTTATTATTTGAAATCTATACATATATTAGTATTTAATGTATAATTTAAACAAGTCGATTGATATTCATGAAAAGGAGGATTATATTGAACGAGCAACAGATAAAAGCAGATGATGAATCGGAAATATTGGAATGGGTAAAAGAAAAATTAAATGATACTGAAATACCAGCTGACGATATTCAATTTATCAATGATAAATTGAAATTCGATGAAAAAGAAAATAAAATTGCTTTAGGAGGGATCTTGGAATTGTTGAAAGTTATTGCTTTTATTAGTATTTTTGTATCGTTTTATGCCTTTGTCGCAACAATGAATATTGTGATAAGACTAGGTGTAATCGAAGCAATTCTTCCACAATTCTTAGCTTCAATAATTAATATTGTTATAGGGAGTACTATTCTTTTTTCTCTAATCGGTAGGAAGAAAAAAATGAAAAAGGTACTGATTGCAATATCAATATCAATATTCTTGATGAATATTACTTTTGCACTACTAGGATTTGTTGAACCAAGTACAAGTATGATTGTACCTTTGTTCACTGGACTATATTATTTTACTTCAAAAAGAGTGAAATATACATTTCTTAATTAATAATCTATGTTAGACAACAATGATTTTTATTGAAATTAAAAGTGGATAACAAGATAAATGGCGCTAACTTAAGATTACCGTATAATTAAATGGTTATGTGATATGAAGAAATTCATATCATATAGCCATTTTTGAAGTTCATCATATCTTTTAAGATATAAATATCGATATACAGATAGATATATTGAGAAATATTGACAACAACAAGTTTGAGGAATATAATGTGACCAAGAGGTCATATGACCATATAGTCATATTTGGAAAGGAATGAGGTCTTTGCCTAAAGATACATTCTATAATTTATCCGAGGAAAAAAGAAATAAAATAATTGATTCAATAATAAGCGAATTTGAGAATAATTCTTATGAGAATGCGAGTATAAATAGAATCGTCAGCAACGCGGGTATTTCCAAAGGAAGTCTTTATCAGTATTTCAATGATAAGAAAGACTTATATCGATATGTAATAAACTTGATTATCGAAGAGAAAATGAAGTATATTGCTCCTGTTATGGAAAATCCCGACAAGCATGATTTTTTTACTTTAATACGTGACATGTATAAATCGGGATTGGAATTTGCTAAAGACAATCCTAGATATTTAAATATTGGCAATGTTCTTTTGTCTGATGTAAATTCTCCTTTATATCAAGAAATTGTCAAAGGAAATATTGGTAAGTCTAATGAAATTTTTGAATATTTGATTCAACAGGGAATTAACAGAGGCGAAATAAGAGAAAATATTAATATCAAACTTATAGCTCATTTGATTTCTGATATGAATGTTTCTATAGTTGAATACTATAGGAAAAATGTTTCTAAAGATTGGGATGAAGGAATTTTTATTATTTTAGATGAACTATTGGATTTTTTAAAGAGGGGTATTGGTAATAGCATAGACATTGAAAAAGAAAATACTTAATGCTGAAGTATTGAAAAACGAGTGATATCGGTCCAGTTCTTACCTGAAATGGGTATAATGATAGTAGACACAAAATTAAATGAAAAACGAGCGTTTATCGAGTATGTTGTAGAAAAATATTCTTGGAGTTAAAATATTATTGTTATCTTAATTATTTAGAATAAAAAGAATTGAAGAAGGTATTAACTAATATAAAGGGGGAGTAAATTGTGAACGGATTAGCATTTTTAGGGTTGGTTTTGGTTATATACGCTGTATTTGTATTTTTTGTTGCAGCTAAAAAGCCAAAATCTATATGGGAAATGAAGAAGATTCGAATGTTTGTAAATTCATTGGGAGAAAAGGGAACGGTTATTTTTTTCTATATATGGGGTGCGATTGCATTAGGCTTTGGTATTTGGTTATTAGTTAGATAGAAAAAGTTGGCGATGATATTCTCATCGCCGATTTTTTGCTTTGCAAAAGAATATTTGTTGTACTTTTCTGATTTACATGCTATAATTTTAAAAAAATATTAGTGCCAGGTGAAGATCGTGGAAGAAGTGATTCGACCGTTGTTGGATGGGACTCTGGAGAGACTCTTTAAATAGAGCACCGAAGGGGAAAGCACAGGATGTGTGAAACTCTCAGGTAAAAAGGACAGAGATTGAAAAGTGATTTATTAATATGAATCATCAATTATTTGTGCATTCCAGAGACTAGTTATTAGTCTTTTTTGTTTTTTTGAAAAACTTTGGAGGTGTATTTATGAAAGGAATTGTTAGCGTTATCGGGAAAGACAGATTGGGGATTATTGCAGATGTTTCAACAACTTTGACTGAACAATCGGTTAATATTGTAGATTTATCACAGACTATTTTGGATGACTATTTTACAATGGTCATGCTTGTAGATTTAGAGACTATGAAGTGTAGTTTTAAAGAATTAAGTGATGAATTGGAAAAATGCGGTCAAAGGTTAGGCCTTTCTGTAAAGATTCAACATCAATCAATTTTTGATGCAATGCATAATCTGGAATATGGAGGTTTTAATAGATGACAAATTTACAGTCGGTTTTAGAGACGATTCGCATGATTGAGAAAGAGAACCTTGATATCCGTACAATAACGATGGGGATATCACTTCTGGATTGTATAGATTCGGATGGTGAAAAAGCAAGAAAAAGGATATATGAAAAGATTACAAGATTAGCAAAAGATCTCGTAAAAGTTGGAGAGGATTTAGAACAGGAATTGGGGATACCGATAATAAATAAAAGAATTTCTGTTACACCTATAAGCTTAATTGCTGCTGCTACATCTGAAGAAGACTATACGGCGTTTGCACAGATTCTTGATAAGGCGGCAATGGATGTTGGAGTAAATTTCATTGGAGGATTTTCTGCACTAGTTGAAAAAGGATATGCAAAGGGAGATAGAATACTGATTCAATCTCTTCCGAATGCATTAGCATCGACAGAGCGTGTATGTGCATCGGTCAACGTAGGTACATCAAAAGTCGGTATCAATATGGATGCTGTTAGAGATTTAGGTCATATTGTGAAAGAAATTGCTGAACGTACAAAAGATAATTGCAGCATCGGATGTGCGAAATTAGTTGTATTTGTCAATTCGGTTGAAGATAATCCTTTTATGGCAGGAGCGTACCATGGAGTTGGTGAGCCAGATGCGGTTATAAACGTAGGAGTTAGTGGTCCGGGAGTTGTTAAGGCTGCACTGGAAAAAGTTGAAGGAGAATCATTTGACGTTGTTGCAGAAACAATTAAAAGAACAGCATTTAAAATTACTAGAGTTGGCCAGCTTGTTGGAGAGGAAGTCAGCAAGCGATTGGGAATTCCATTTGGTATTATGGACTTATCGTTAGCGCCTACTCCTGAAATAGGAGATAGTGTGGCTAGAATTTTAGAGGAGATTGGTCTTGAAGCATGTGGAACACATGGAACCACAGCAGCGCTTGCAATGCTGAATGATGCAGTAAAAAAAGGTGGAATCATGGCATCTAATCATGTTGGTGGGTTAAGTGGAGCTTTTATACCAGTAAGTGAAGATGAAGGAATGATTGCTGCTGTCAATAGTGGAGCTTTGACATTTGACAAACTAGAGGCAATGACGTGTGTATGTTCAGTCGGTCTTGATATGATTGCAATTCCAGGGGATACACCCGCTTCCACTATATCGGCTATTATTGCTGATGAAGCAGCTATAGGAGTAATCAATAACAAAACGACAGCTGTTAGAATTATTCCTGCTATTGGTAAAGATGTTGGTGACACTTTAAATTTTGGTGGGCTTTTAGGATATGCGCCGATAATGTCTGTTCATAAGTTTAGCAGTGAAAAAATGATCGCTAGGGGAGGAAGAATTCCTGCACCGGTTCATAGCTTTAAAAATTAAAGAATAGTCTCTTACTATACGGTATACTGTATACCCCGAGTTTGACACTTTTCAAAACACAAAACCAGCTATACCATTGCAATTTCAATGCATAGCTGGCTTTTTATCTTATTTTTTTATGTTGTGAATTATTTCATTTCGATATTTCCTTAAAGTTTCTATTCTTATATTTTCATAATTTAAAGAAACTTTAAAATTCTTTTCTATTTCTTGATAAACTTTATCCTGATAGCTAAGTGAATAAATACCAAAAATTAAAGAATAGTCTCTTACTATATGGTATACTATATACTTAGGTTCTGTGTGTAAAGAATCAATATAGCCTTAATAACTGACAATTGCAACGAGTGTAGAAACATCTGCTTTTCACCCGATGGGTGAAAGAAAATTCAGACTATTTTATGTTTTTTGTCTCTCATAATGGGTAAAAATATAATAATAAATGTTATATTGAAAGGAGCCTTATTATGATAAATAAACTTGATTTTAATGCGAAGAATCTAACTTCAAATGCAGGTGTATTTTTACTTCTTGAAGAAGCAAAAATCAATGGCATTTTTGATCTAATTGAAAACGATCTCATTTTTGATAACGAATCTACAAATAGAATCAAAATGAACCACATAAAGACAATGCTCTGTGGACATTTTATTGGAATAGACAAATTAGAACGTCTAAAGCTACTTCAAAAGGATCCTTTAGTTAAGGAATTTGATATATCAGTAAAAATGCCTAGTACCGTTTCAAGATTTCTTTGCAACTTTACATATAAAACAACGCAAATGTTCCGAGATATCAATTTCAAAGTCTTTAAAAAACTACTTTATAAAAGTGGATTGGATTGAATTCAATTACAATCGATATTGATAGTAGTGTCATAAATGTAGAAGAACATCAAGAAGGTGCTACCAAAGGTTATAACCCTAAAAAAGTAGATTCTTTTATAAATCGGAATAAATTAACTGGGAAATGGGTGTGCTTATTTATTATTAAGCTTAAAAATATATTTTTACTAAAAATGGGCACAACAAAAAGACCCGTGGCATTTAAAAATTAAATTTATCCAAAGATTAGTTCTTTCATATTTAGATTTTCATTTAAATGACTATTCCAAGCATCGATGTGTTGGCACATCATTATTGAAAAAAGTCTAATATTCCACATCATAGAAGAACGATGATTACCAGCTTCTAAATGATAATCAACTTTTTCTCTTTTGTTAGAACGTTCTACTGATGTACGTCTTGAATAGATAATTTTCCATTCTTTTGATTCTCTAGCTGTTTTGGTATAAATACGTAAATCATCTTTAGGATGAGTATGGAAAGGTCGACCATATACCGCATCAGAACATGGATTTTTACAACTGTTCACTTTGTTTTTAACAGAAGGACAGCGCCATTTTTTTCTGTTTTTAGCTTTTTCAAAACCATTTGATTTCATCTGTAATCCAGCAGAGCAAATTGGAATACCTTCAGGTGAAATTTGAATATCACAATCAGTACTAAGATTGTGTTTAGTTTTAGGATTGAGATCAATAAATGACTCTACACCATAAGCGTCAAATAATTCATAAATAGCGCCAGCATCATGTGCTGATCAAGAAGAATTTTATCTATTTGGCTAATGGAATATCTATGGTGAAACTCATTTAAAGTTAGAAGCAAACTAACTGAGTCGTGCCTAGAAGCAGGATTCAATTTAGGGTAAAGAGGCAAATCATAATAACTATCACTAGCTGATAACATATAGAGATGATATCCATTGTAATATTTTTCTCTAGAACTATACCAACCTCTGTTTATATCTGGTTGAGAATAAATGCGATGGTGATTACATTTAGTAATTCCCTCTTTGAAGCAGTTACAAGTAGGTTTAGTACGTAAGTAACTAGAAGTAGCAATTGGAGTGCCATCGCCAGAAATACCAAGTTTTTTGAGGTCACCAAGTAAACCTAAAGAAGCTGATTTCTTTAGGAAAACAGATTGGAAAAAATTAAACAAGAAATCAGTAGGTATTTCCTTATTTTTAGAACCATATTTAAAGTGTCTTTCTACTAATCGTTTAATTATACCAGGATTTTTAGGTGGTTGTTTTTCACCTTTTTTAGCTTTTTTCTTTTTTTTCTTTTTAGCTTTTTTAGGTTTAACTTTAGCTTTTACATTAGGAGTATCTAAAAGCCAAAGTCTTTTAAAAAAGTCATAAAAGGTACCAACACCTGGAGTATCACCAGAATCAAAACCACTAAGTATGCCGTAGAAAGGTGTTCTTTTAAGGCTACTGACCCATTCTGTAATACTTTTAGTTGGTTCCATAAGAAGAAGGAGTAAAAAAGATCTGATCATAGCATCAGGATCTCTAGGCATAGGTCCTCTGTTAGAATAAGTATTATCAAGCATAGACGTAATACTAGATAGATCTGTAATCCATAGTTTAGAAATAATTGAGTAATCAGATTCAGGGATGATGAAAAAAGGATTTCTATAAGCGTAAAATCCTCTTAAAAATTTCAAGACATGGTCTTGATAGTCTTTGTGTGAGTTATATTTAGGTTTCAAATGTGCCTCCAATACAGGTGTTAAATTAACGTCCTATCATCTGTAATTATTGGCGCATTTTACAAAAGTCAAGTGTTTTCAGAAAAAAATAAAATATTTCGGGTTAAATATTTATGAAGTAAAATTGGAAATTTTCAAGATGCAAAAATGAAAAAAACTCCATACAAAGTGGAGGGGAAAAAGAATAACAATTTTAAAAGGTATTGGAAATAGACGCTCGCGAATACCGAGAGTGTATAATTATTCAAGGAGGAATTTATTATGGAAATAGGAGTATTTTGGAGAAAATTTAGAAATGTAGAATTTCAAAGAAAACTTACAACAGAAAATACTTATGATGATGCTTATGAAGAAGGATATCAGCATTATATGGCTTTAAAAGAAGCTGGTTATGATGCGTGTATGATAGAGTGGAAACAAGATCCTTTAAAAACATTAGAAAGTATAAAAAATGAAAAAGTAGATTTAGTATTTAATGTTTCAAGTTTGGAGGAAATAACTTTTCTTGAAACTTTCAATATACCTTATGTAGGTTCGAGTATAGACCTTGTAAGTATCGACAAGGTTGTAAGAAAAAAAATAATTCTTTATAATGATTTACCTACCCCTAGGTTTGTTATAGCTTATGATTCTTGCAATATTCCAAAAATAGATTTAGAATATCCATTGTTTATTAAACCTTTAAATGGAAGAGGAAGTGCTGGAATTAGTGAAGAAAATGTTATATATAATATTAACCAAATTCCTAAAGTAGTTTCTAAAATCACTAATAAAATTGGTCAACCAGCTCTTATTGAGGAATTCATAGAAGGTAGGGAAATTACTGTTGGAATTACAGGGTATAAAAAACCAAGAATATTACATATTTTAGAAATAGAATATAATTCTACAATTACAAATACATATGAACACAAAATGTTTGATAATGAAATACTTCATTGCCCGGCCAAATTTACAAAAAAAGAAGAAGAAATTATTAAAGAAACGGCATTAGATATATACAAAACTTTAGATGCTAAAGATTTTTCGAGAATAGATATGATTATTGGAAAAGATGGCATTCCTTATTTTTTAGAAATAAATACTTTTGCAGGTCTAACAATGCAAGCTAGTGAAGGTGAAAAGCTTGTACATCTTGGTTATATGGGTAGTATGGCGAAAGCGGAAGGCTTTACTCGAGGTGAATTTATAAAATCAATCGTTGAAAGTGCTATTGAGAGATACAATTTGTGAAACAAATTGGTGAAACCAATGGGGATGGTGACTTATTGCACACTTAAACGGATTAAAATAGAGATTTAGGGTTGAAAAACAATTCGCGATGTACGGTTCACAAATTATTAAACTAATTGTGCCTGTGAAAGCTCCGAAAAAACGCCTTAAAAAATTCAATTTTCCTAAGCTCGAATAATTATTCACTCAGAACTTTTGATTTTATTAAAATCCATATATATTTTAATGTATATATTTAAATCTAGGTAATACCCCAGCTTAAATATACAGTTTGCCTATCTTAAGAACTTCTTTATGAAACTCTTATTAAATCTTAGACATAGCAATACTAGGATTATAAAGCAGATTTGCCAATATAGATAAAATGAGAATATATTATATTAGGAGAAGAATAGATGAACGAAATTTGTAAAATATGCGGCAGTGAAACAAGAGAATTTTATGATAAACAATTTGATACAAACTTCTATCACTGCCCCAATTGTGAATTTATTTCTAAAGATGAGAATTCAATAATTTCTGAGGTAGATGAATTAGCAATATATAATTATCATAATAATTCCATTGAAGATCAACATTTTGTAGATTATTTTAAAAGATTTTTGGATTCAGCAGTAATGAAGCATGTTGGTTCCGGCAAGAAGGGTTTAGATTTCGGGAGTGGTCCATCACCAGTACTATCCATGATTTTAGAGAGAGATTACGGTTATGAAATGGATATTTATGATATGTTTTTTTCGCCTGAAAAAACTTATATTGATAAAAAATATGATTTGATTACTTGCACTGAAGTAATCGAGCATTTAAAGAATCCAATGGAATATTTTTTACTGTTCAAAGAGTTGCTTGAAGGTGACGGCACTTTGGGAATAATGACATTGTTTCACGCAAATAGCGATGAAGAATTTTGTAATTGGCATTATAGGAGAGACAGAAGTCATATTTCATTTTTTACAGAAAAAACTATGAAAGTGATAGGTGAAAAAATTGGATTGGAATTAGTATTTACTGATAATAATAGATATTCTGTGTTTAGATAAATTCATTAATTTGCTCAATTGGGTTGTGAAACCATAATTGAGTTTTTTTCTTTTTTTGGAGGTAATTATAATAAGATTCACATCGTATTTTCAACCTTATTATTTATCATATCGGATGAAATTATATTAAATTAATAGGTGATGCATTAATTCGTATAACAATTTTTTTTTATCAAAAAAACGCTATATTTCAATTGATTCTCTGTTATAATCTGAAATTAGGTATACAAAAAAGGAAGGCAGATGAATATAAATGTTTAATAAAAAAATCAGTATTAAAGCGAAATTTATATTTTTAATGGTTGTAGTACTTGTAACAGTGATAACGACGATGGGAGTTATGACTTATAAAGAATCAACAAAAGCGGTACTTATCGAAAAGGAAGAAGATACACTTTTGATTACAAAACAAGTTGGGAAAACTTTAGAGAATTTTTTTAGAATTTATGAAATAAGTTTAGATCAGTTTGCTAAAAAATCGAGTATGTTGGGATTTGCGGATGATCAAAAAAGATCGATGGATTAATTAATAGTTTTGAAAAATATATTGAAGATTATAGTTCGGTAAGTAG
>DAOUQP010000171.1 GCA_030625575.1 Eubacteriales bacterium
AACATCCTTCATCAATGATGCTGAAATCGTTATAATCCCTTGGTATATAAAAACACTTCCAGCAGATAGCATAACCCCAATACCCAGACTCGATGCAAACACTATTGAAATAACCCCATCTAGAATTGATTTTGCAAATAAAGTTTGATGATTACCAGTCAATCCACTCTCGATAGAACCCACTATCGCCATTGATCCAACGCAAAATAAAAGCGTAGCTGTGACAAAACCCTGAGAAATATTACCGCCTTTGAATCTACTTTCTAGTTTCATTCCAAATTTCTTCAATTTCGCATCTATATCTATAAGCTCTCCAATAACAGCTCCTATCAACATGGAAAAGATTAATAGCAAAAGGTTATTTACTGCCAAGGCATTTAATAGCCCTATCAACATCACCGAAAGACCAACGCCTTTCATTATAGTATCGCTTACCTTTTCAGAAATACCCCTTTTAAAAAGCACTCCTATCAATGAACCTACGATTATTGCTGTCGAATTGACTATAGTACCTAACATATTCACCCTCCAATTTTATTCTCTCTAGCATAATAGAATAAATACTGTTGAGCATACCCAGCATTTAATTCAAAATAATTTTTTAAAAAAGTTTCTGGTGAATCATATTTCTCAACTTCATTTTTATAAAAATACTCGAGTATTTTTTTTACCCAAGTATCTATGGGGAATACATCGTATTTTTCTAAAGAAAAGAGTAAAACACATTCAGACACTTTATTACCTACGCCTTTGAATTCAATAAGTTTTCTTTTAGCTTCTTTAGTACTCATTTTTTTAAATTCCTGAAGATCAATGCCTTCTTCGATTACTTTTTTTGTTGTATCTATCAAATATCTATCTCGATAACCTAAACCTAATTCTCTTAGTTCTTCTAGAGATGCCTTTGATAATTCATACGGAGTAGGAAAACCATAATATGATTTGCCTTTGTAATCCATTATAAACTTACCATATTGTATTGATATTTTCTCAATTGTATTTTTTATTCTCGGGATGTTATTGTTGGCAGAAATAATAAAACTTATCAGCGTTTCAAAAGGTTCTTGATTCAACATCCTTAATCCATAGCCAAATTGAGTGGCTTCATTTATATATTCATCAAGATTTTCGATACTTTTTATTATAGCAGAATAATCTGTATTAAAATCAAAATATTCAATAAAATATTTCTCGAAATCATTCATAGATATATTTTCAATTATAATTTCATTTTCAGTTTCCGAAAGCTCTAATACCTTTTCATTTACAACCCCGATATAATTGCCTGTTTCAGCCTTGTTCCATCTAAAACATTGTCCATTCTCAAAAATATGTCCTAGATTTACCTTCCCTATATCGGTTATAATGATTCTTTTCCTATTATCTAAAAAGTATCTCATAAATTTACCTCATCTATTATTTGTTATACTTCAATTTTTAATTTTCTCGAAACAATATATGTCAATATTACAGCTGTAATAAATCTAATGCTTATTAATAATACTCCATCAGCACCCATTGCAACAAACAAAATCGCATCTTCAAAAACAGCATGACATGTCGCTAAAAAAATAGCAACGATTATTAAACTTCTTTGATCTAAATGTCCTTCTTTGGAACTCTGAATGATTACTCCAGCGCCATAAGTCAGACCAAACAATAAACCAATGGTAACTAGAATAGTTCCCTCATCAGCTATTTTAAAGTGCTTGGTAATAGGATGCATACCCTTGGCAATTTTATCAATAATATTTAAATCTCTTGCTACTTCCATAACAATCATAATTGGAATAATCACTAAAGTAATTTTAAACATTGTTGACAAAGCTCCAAAAACAGAATCAATAAATATCATTTCATCACCCATTTATATATAAAAGATTTAGTGATATACCTGCTAGAATCGACAACAAAATTCTCATAAACGCCACTTTAAATGGATTCACGCCAATTTTTTTAATAATAGTCGATTCGATAATCAAACTATGAGAAAATGATATCATGACAGCAATAATTGTAATTTGTTTGATAGTTAAATCAAAACTTGCCATAGCACCTATTGCACCATAGGTGTTGATTAGATTTCCAAGTACAAGGATAATCGATGCAGAACCAGGTAAACCAAACAAATTCATCATCGGTGCTAAAAAATTTGATATTGTATCAATAATGACAGTTTCTTTTAAGAGTGATACAATTATGTATACAGGTATAATTACTTTAGATAGATCTTTTGCCGTAATTATTCCTTTTTTTAACCCACGTTTAAATGTATTGATAGTCAACATATAATCACCACTAGAAATTATATCATACTATTCAAAAGGAGTGAAAATTATTCTAATTCAAGAAACAGCATTATCAAATATTGTATTGCCCAGCTATTTAACCAATAAAAATTGGCTTCTTTTCGACATAGAAACGACAGGATTTGACCGTAAAAACACCAAGGTCATTCTTATTGGATTAATCTATCCATTTAATGGTGAAATTCGGGTGAAGCAAATATTTGCTGAATCGTTTAAAGATGAGAAACTTCTATTGTCAGAATTTCTAAAGGATTTAAGAGGTAAAGATATATATATCAGTTTTAATGGCAACAATTTTGATATTCCATATTTAAATGCACGATATCTACACAATGATATAAACTATGAAATAT
Organism: Eubacteriales bacterium; assembly: GCA_030625575.1. Taxonomy (GTDB): domain Bacteria; phylum Bacillota; class Clostridia; order Peptostreptococcales; family Acidaminobacteraceae; genus DAOURC01. Next base: position 2,663 of record DAOUQP010000171.1, read on the forward strand.
CAAAAATAAAAAGTTTTGATATTTATCCATATTATAAAGATAATAAAACTCTTTTTAAATTACCTAATTCAAAGCTAAAAACCATCGAGAAATTTTTAGGAATCGATAGAGAAGATACTATTGATGGAAAAGAAAGTATTTATTTATATTACAAATATCTAAAAAATAAAGATATTGATGATTTAAACAAAATTCTTCTTCATAACAAAGACGATATCATCAACCTATTGCACTTGACTATTAAAACTATGAATATGGATCAAAGAACTCAAAGTTACGGTCCAAAGATAATTCAATTAAATAGTGAAAAAATGTATATCTCAAATATTGATCACAACGATGAATTATTGCATATTTCATTTCACAGTGAATTTCTAATCGTCCCATATCATGTTCTCGAACCAAACTTTAAAATTGATACATTATCAAAAAACAAATTTATACAATTACCAATATTGCTTTTTTATAATGATTTAAATGAATATATTTTTGTTGATACAAACAAGTTGTTCAACATTGATTTTGATCGATTGACTTCAGAAGAAAAACAAGATTATTTGATAGCGAGTAACGATAATTACAGATTCGACAAGCTAAGCAATATTATTCAAAATAAAATAGACATCCCATAGGATGTCTATTTTGGTGCCCAGAGGCGGAATCGAACCACCGACACGAGGATTTTCAGTCCTCTGCTCTACCGACTGAGCTATCTGGGCAAATATATGGTGGGCCTTCAGGGATTCGAACCCCG
>DAOUQP010000017.1 GCA_030625575.1 Eubacteriales bacterium
TAAGGGATACGGTATTGCAATGATGATTGATATTCTGACAGGAGTATTGTCAGGTTCGGCATATTTGAATCAAGTAGGAAAGTTCTACAATGAAGTAAGTGATGGAATGAACGTGGGATTTCTATTCATCGTGATCGATCCGAGACAAATATTAGGTAAAGAATTTTATAGTATTATGAAAAATTACCGCAAAATTATTAATGAAAGTGCTCCGATAGATTCCGATGATCCTATTCGTTTACCAGGCGATATAAAAGAAAGCAATAGAAGAAAAAATATTAAACGTGGAATTGTAATTGATAAAATCGTTATTGATACAATTAACGATTATTTGATAAATAATGGCAATAAAATAATATTGGAAGGAAGAGAATATGACGATAAAGCTGATGTACATTACGAATGAGAAAGATATTGCCCAACTTGCAGAATCTGTAGGAATCGATATAATATTTGTTGATTTAGAATATTTGGGTAAGGCTGAAAGACAAAAAAGCTGTAAATCGTTTATTTCTGATCATAAAATTGAAGATGTATCAAGAATAAGAGAAGTTATTAGCAAGTCAAAATTGTTGGTAAGAGTCAATCCGATAAATCCAGGATCTAAAGAGGAAATTGACGAAGTTATTAAGAGAGGCGCTGATATTGTCATGCTTCCGATGTTTACAACTGCAGATGAAGTAAAACAATTCATTAAATTGGTAGATTCTAGAGTAAAAGTTTCGTTGTTATTGGAAACAGCGAAGGCAGTAGAAAACATTGATGAGATTTTATTGCTAAATGGAATCGATGAGATACATTTGGGACTTAACGACTTGCATTTAACGATGGAATTAACCTTTATTTTTGAATCTTTGAGCAATGGAACTGTAGATTATGTTGCTAAAAAAACAAATTCTAAAGATATTCATTTTGGTTTTGGTGGAATCGGTCGAATTGGAGAAGGTGATTTGGCTGCAAAGATGATTTTAGCGGAACATTATCGCATTGATTCAAAGATGGTAATATTATCGCGGGCGTTCAGGGGAAATAAGAATTTTGATGAGTTAGTTAAAAACAACTGGCTGAAGGAAGAAATACTGAAAATTAGAGATGAAGAAAAATTGTTGATTTCTTGGGATAAGGAACAATTTGAGAAAAATAGGGAAAAAGTTATTGAAGTAGTAACCAAAATTATTGAGGTGAAAAATGAAGAAAGTCTTGTTCACAGCGACGCTTAGAAGCCATATTGGACAATTTCATCAACCGTATTTAGAGTTTTTCAAAGATGCTGGTTATGAAGTGCATATTGCAGCAAAAGATAACTCAAATCAGAAAAAAATTGAAATCTCCAAATATGATCAATTTCATCATATTTGTTATGAAAGATTACCGTTCAAAACAGAAAATATCAAAGCGTGTTTTCAAATGAAGAAATTATTGAAACAACACAAATATGATATAATTCACTGTCATACGCCAGTAGCGGCTGCAATAACAAGGCTGGTTTCTCGAAAATATCGTAAAAAGGGATTAAAGGTTATTTACACTGCTCATGGATTTCATTTTTACAAAGGGGCACCTCGTAAGAATTGGATACTATATTATACTGTTGAGAAATTTTTGTCTCGCTTTACAGATTGCTTAATAACAATAAATCAAGAAGATTATCAGTGTGCATTAAGCAATGGTTTTTCGGCGGATATGATAGATTTAGTAGATGGTGTTGGTGTCGATATGAAAGAGTTTGTCAAACCTACCGATGAAAAGAAAAAAATATTAAGAGAACAATTTCACTATGAGAATGATAAATTCATATTGTTATGTGCAGCTAATCTGTCATATCGAAAGCATCAAGACCTGATTATTAAAGCTGCCGCTAAAGCAAGAAATAAAATGGCAGATATTAAAATAATTCTTGCAGGAACTGGTGATAGTGAAAAAGAATATAGGTTGATGATTAAAGATTTTAAATTAGAAGATATAGTTGAAATGATTGGATATGTAAGGGAAATTCCTAAATATATGGGATTGGTCGATGGTGTTGTTTCTGCTTCGCGGCAAGAAGGATTGCCGATTAATATTGTTGAAGCTATGTCGAGTGGATTACCGATCATTGCTACAGATTGTCGTGGAAATAGAGATCTAGTCAAAGACGATATCAATGGTTTTATTGTTGGGATAGATGATGTAGATGGTATGTCTCGAGCGATGATAAAATTATCTGAATCAGAAGATTTACGTCGAAGATTTAGTGAGAAAAGTGTAAATCTTGTAGATAAATATAGTTTGAAAAGTGTGGAAAAAGAAATGTTTGAGATTTATTATAGGTATATGTAAGATATCAGAATAATTATTCTAAAGTGATTCAAAAACTTAGATGCGATTATAGTTGTTGGAGATAGGATTAATTCAGACCGTACAATTCAGTTTAGAATCTAAGCAACAAAAGAAAAAAATAGCGTAGATTGACTTTTATGCTTATGTTTATTGGGGGTAGCATGCTTTTTAATTCGATTGATTTTCTTGTTTTTTATATAGTAGTAATTAGTCTTTATTTCTTAATACCGTTTAAACGCTTTCGATGGGTATTGCTTCTTGTGTCTAGTTATGTGTTTTATATGTGGTGGAAACCTGTCTACATATTATTGATAATAATTTCAACAGTAATTGATTATACTGCAGGCATTATGATGGAAAAGTATAAAGATGATCTTAAAAGAAAGAGAATCTTACTGTTAACAAGCTTAGTTGTAAATTTAGGACTTCTTTTTGTTTTTAAGTATTTTAATTATATCGGCAGTTTATTTTCACAGATAGTAAACACAACAGGAGAGTTTTCAGCAATCAACATATTACTGCCTATGGGAATATCCTTCTATACTTTTCAAACACTCAGCTACACTATTGATGTATATAGAGGAAAAATTAAGGCAGAACGACATTTGGGTTATTTTGCGCTTTACGTATCATTTTTTCCACAATTAGTAGCAGGACCAATTGAAAGATCGGATCGATTGATTCCTCAATTGAAAAAGAATAGTACATTTGAATATAATCGTTTTAGAGAGGGTCTCGTAACGATGGGGTTCGGATTTTTCAAGAAAATGGTTATAGCTGATCGAGCTGCTATTTTTGTTAATAGTGTATTTGGACAGGTTGATCAGATCAATGATGGTTGGGAAATTTTGATTGCCGTGGTGTTGTTTTCATTTCAAATTTACGGGGATTTTTCAGGGTATTCTGATATAGCGATTGGATCGGCTAAGATAATGGGAATTGATCTGATGGTTAATTTTAGGCAACCTTATTTTGCAAAGAGTATCAGAGAATTTTGGTCTCGGTGGCATATTTCACTTTCTACATGGTTCAGAGATTACTTATATATTCCGTTAGGTGGAAACCGAAGAGGTGCACATAGAACATATTTAAATATTTTTATTGTTTTTGTAATTAGTGGTATATGGCATGGTGCAAATATGACATTTTTCTTATGGGGGATGTTGCATGGATGTTATCATTATATTGAGACTCTGTGGGAACGGAGAAATCCAAAAATAATGGAACTGCTTTCAATAAACGAAGAATCGGTTACATATAGGATATCTAGAATGGTGACTACTTTTATATTGGTGAATTTTGCTTGGATTTTTTTCAGAGCCAATACTATAAAAGAAGCCATTTTAATATGCAAGAAGATTTTTATTTTAGATATTAGTAGGATATACGTTGTTGGGACGGGGCTCAGTGAGAGGTTGTTTTCATATGGTTTAAATCGGTTGGAAATGAAACTCTTATTAGTCGCCATTACAGCGTTGATTGCCATCGACTATGGAATTGATCATTACGGTGGAATTGCCGGAGTACTTGAACGATTGCAAGTAGAACCTTTGGTATCTCGTTGGGTGGTATATATGATTTTGATTTTTTCTATTATTGTTTTTGGAGTATATGGGTCTGGTGAAATTCAAGAGTTTATCTATTTTCAGTTTTAAAGAGAATTCATTTCTTTATAGGTAACTATAGTATCGAGTGATTTAAACATTAATATTTGGAAGGTGAAATTTTGGGGAAATATAGAATTTTGATAAAAAGCATGATATTCACGATGATATTTTTAATAGTGCTGTCAGTTACAAATACATATTTTGCATACCATCATCCTGTAACACGCAATAAAATTGACCAGATTTTCAAAGTCGAAGAAAAAGCTGATATTGTTATTATAGGAAACTCTCATGCGGATAGAAGTTTCAATCCCTATATTATAGATAATATATTGGGAACAGAGAGTATTGTGCTTGCTACGCCAGGACAAAATCTTAAACAAACGTATTTTTTGCTTGAAGAGGTATTTAATAATAGAGGAGCAGAGCTGATAGTATTGGAAATGTTTTCTTTTATTCATGCTGTACCTGAAAAAATCAGTACTGATAATGAACATGCATTTAATAATTATAGGGACATTGCTAATGAAATTCCCGTTTCATTATTGAAATTGGAAATGGTAACGTCGCTGGTTAAACCTGAATCGGTGATGGAGTTAATGATTCCTATTGTTAACAGTCATGAATTATGGAAAGACTTAGATAAAATTAAAAGCAACGTCACATATAAATTTGATCCCAATAGTAAAGGGAGCGTATCGCTATTGAAAAGGTCCATGCCTCAAGAAAATGCAGATCAGTACAGAAATGACGATTATTTTCATGAGTATAAGACAACAGAAGATAACAAAGAATGGTTTAAGAAAATTGTTGAACTTATAAATAACAATGATGCGCATATAATTACAGTAATGGCACCGATTTTCAGTGAATTTGCTGTAAAATCCAATTATTTTGAATTAATAGATAGAAACAAGGCATATATTTTAGATCAAGGCATCGATTATTTTGATATGAATGAAGAAACAAGAATTGCTGAATATAATTTTAATTTTATGGATGAGGAAGCATATAAGAATGATAAAATCAACTCTAATCAACATCTGAGCAATCAAGGATCGTATGAAGCCACAAGAGCGATTTTACCTAAAATTGCTGAATACATGGGGATTGATAATTATTTTTGGAATGAAAATGAGTATGACTTTGATTCGTATTTAAATTCAATAGAAAAAAAAGGAAAAATTTTAATTGTCGGCTACTTCAACAAAGATAAAAAAGAGATACCGAGTGAAGCGTTTGAGGGCATTGAAAAGTTGGGAATGAATTTAGAAAAAATCAAGAATAATTCTTCAGGGTTCAATGTTCGCTATTATAATGATAATGGTGTTGATGTAAAACAGTATTTTACAGAAGAGAAGTTAGATGCAGATTTTAAAGAACACCCGGTATTAAGTGAGCTGGAGTTGCCATTTGATTTGAAAATCAACAATCTTAATAATAAAAGCATGGTAATCAATGTTGATGGAAAAATGTATAATACTGCAAGGGATGGGCTAATGATTTTAGTGTATGATATTGAAAAACAAAAAATTGTGGATAAAGCTTTCTTCGATTTGACTGAATCATTGATTCGATTTATGTGGTATTAGTTTAAGGGAGTTTATATGAAGAAAATAGGTATTGAAATTCAACCGCTATTACAAAGAAAAACGGGAATAGGATGGTATAACCATAATTTGATTAATGCCATGAAAACGGAGTCTGTTGAAATAAACGGGTTGATGTTCAACTTTTTGAATAGGAATAAAATTGAATTAGAATTATCTGATCAGGTATTAAAGGATATCAAGAGTAATTATATTATTCCGTATTCTGTTTACAGACGAATTTGGAGGCATATACCTATACCTTATGATAAAATGTTTGACGAAAAGATGGATGTATATCATTTTTTGAATTATATCGTGCCACCTGTCGCTAACGGAAAGGTTGTTCTAAACATTTACGATATGGTCTATAAAAGATTTCCTGAAACTATGCATGATAGAACAAGAAAAAACCTTGAAATGAATTTGAGTAATCTATCTAGCCGGGTTGATCGCATAGTAACAATTTCTGAATTTTCAAAGAGTGAAATTTTGAATTATATAGACTTTGATTCTAATAAAATCGATATAATCTATCCTGGTGTTGATCATCGTGAATTAAGAAGAAAAATTGATGACAAGAGTTTAAACAGCATTAAACATAAATATGGAATCAGCAAATCATATTTTATCTATATAGGAACAATTGAACCCAGAAAAAATGTTGAAACAATTTTAAATGCATTCAATGAATTGATTGTTAGTAGGGGAAAAGAGTTTCAACTAGTTTTAGTAGGCATGAAAGGGTGGAAATATGAATCTATCATGAAAATGATTCATGAAAAATTCAATGAGAGTGACATTATCATGACTGGATATGTAGATGAAAGAACCAAGATTTCACTATTAAAAGGTGCGCTGGGATTTGTTTTCCCATCTTATTATGAAGGATTTGGATTGCCGGTTATCGAAGCATTGGCGGCATCAACACCAACTATTGTTTCAAATATCCCAGTATTTCATGAAATAGCTGGAGAATCAGTTCTATACACGAAAACGGATGATTTTAATGAACTTAAACACCAGATGGAGAAGCTGATAGATTCTTCTGATTTAAGAAAAGAACTAGCGGAAAAAGGATTAATGCAAGTTGAAGAATATACGTGGGAGAATGCTGCGCAAAAGATGATAGAAACATATATGAAGTTATAAATGAAGTGAGGAATAATATGAAAATACTTTATCTAAGCGCAAGACAGCCTTATCCGTGTGTTAAAGGAGATCAGGTTGTCGCTTATGAGCAAATTAAACGCCTTAGTCAGGGCAACAAAATTATTTTAATAACGTTTTATAAGGATAAAAAAAATGAGTTGTTTGAAGAAATGGCCAAGTATTGTAGTCAAGTGATTTTAATAAAAGATAATCCATTTAAGAAATTATTATCAATGATAAAGACGATTAGCGATCTAAAGCCGCTGGAAGTCAATATGTTTTACAGAAAATGGATTCAAAAGCTAATTGATCGATTGATCATTGACGAAGAGATAGATCAACTGCATGTAAACACTTTTCGCATGGCTAGATATGGTATGGAAAACAGCTTTTCAAACAAATCGATAGATCTCATCGATGCATGTGCTTTTAATATGAAAATCAGAAGAAATCGTGCAAGCAAATGGATAAAATGGCTATGGGGGTTTGAGTATCATTTGCTTAATAAATTCGAAAAACAGATAGTGGAGAAGTATCCAATTGTAACTGTAGTAGCTGAACGCGATCGAGTTGTACTTGGAAACGAATCGGTAATAGTTAATAATCTTGGTGTTTTTGAATCAGGAGATATTTCAAGTGATAGATTATTAAATGCAGAATCGTTTAATATCGTTTTTCAAGGGAATCTATCCTATTATGCCAATGTTGAGGCAATTGAACACTTGATAGATAAAATTTATCTAACATTAAAAGAAAAATTCAATAATATAAATTTATATATAATAGGCGCAAAGCCTTCGTTTAAAATCAAGAAAAAATTGAGAGAAGATATTATTCTAATAAGAGATGTTAAGCTGATGGCTCCCTATCTAAGCCAAGCCGATTTGACTATTTATCCGATTTTTTCAGCTACAGGCACACAGCTAAAAGTACTTGAAAGCATGGCACTGGGAATACCAACGATTGTTTCTGAAGAAGTAGCAAAGGGATTAGATGACGAATCGGCTAAATATGTTTACATCGCACATGATGAACAAGAATTCATTTGCTTGGCAGAGAATGTAATTAATGAGATGCATGATAAAAAAAAGACTGTTGATGCAATGAAGCATATTCAAAATAAATACTCTTGGGACAATCATGTTAAGAAGTTAGAAAAGCTTTGGGAGGATAATCAATGAAAGTATTAGTTGATCTAAGGACACTTTCAAAGAATCCGAGTGGCATTGGATATTATACTTACAATATATTAAAGCATATGGAAATGAAAGATACTCAAGTGAAGTTATTCGGAATAACTGATCAAGGATCTGGAAAACTACTTGAAATGCTTAGAGATAAAATGACAATTATCGAAACTTCGCTTCAAGCAAAGCAATTGAACATATATAGATATTTTCTTGAAATGGAAAAAATCATCACCGATGAAAAGATAGATATTCTTTGGCAACCAAATTTTATTTTCATAAAGAATTTCAAGAAAAATCACCCCGATTTGAAAATTGTTGTGAGCATTCATGATGCATCACCGATTTTACACAAAAAAGATTTTTCGATTTTATATCGATTGTATTTTCGATTTTATGTAAATAAGGCTATAAAACATTCCAATCATATATTGTATATTTCCAATGCTGCAAAACGTGAAGTGGAAACAGTATTCGAAAGTGCTTCTAAAAAAGAGAGTTCAGTGATATATCCTTTCATAGATTATAAAAAGATGGACGAGAAAAATGAGAATAGTGCAAACGGGTTTCTTTATTATGGAAATTTAGAAAATCGAAAAGGTGTCGATATCCTATTATATGCGTACGATTTGTATCGCCAAAGAGGCGGAACCAAGGAATTGCATTTGTTTGGCAATATGCGGAATAATAGTATTGATAAACAACTTAAAGAGATGCTTGAGAAATATGATAAATCCATATATTATCATGGCTATTTAAATGATGGTGATAAGTGGGAAGTAATCAGTCGATTTGGAGTAGGGGTTTTTCCTTCAAGAGGCGAGGGGTTTGGAATGCCCGCGATAGAAATGCTTTTAAGTGGGAAATCGGTTATCGTGAGTGATATCGCCGTCTATAAAGAAACCATTGGTGAGAGTGGGATCTATTTTCATCTAGTTGATGATATACATCAAAGTGCATCGAATCTCTCGGAAGTGATGATTCAAGATATTTATAACAAAAGACAATTTGACATAAAGCATTTAAGATTTGACAATGAAACGAATATAATAAGATATAAAGAAGTTTTAACAAAAAAAGATTAAATGAGGAATAGATAATGATTAAAGCTATTAAAGAGATTTACGATTATAGGGATACGTTATATTTTTTAACGCAGAAGAATTTGACGGCGAAGTACAAAAGATCTGTACTGGGCTTTTTTTGGTCTTTATTGAATCCGCTGTTATTGATGTTGGTGTATACACTTGTTTTTTCAAATATATTAATTAGGCAAGTGGAAGATTTTCCGATTTTCTTATTTATCGGAATTACTGCATGGCGGGCGTTTCAAAGTTCAATTATGACAAGTTCAAATAGCATTGTTGGAAATGGAAATCTTGTAAAAAAGATATATTTTCCTAGAATGATATTACCGATATCGATGGTGCTCGTTGAAATTGTAAATTATCTGCTGACTCTTCCAATTGTTATAGCGATGATTATCATCTCAGACACAGCGGACTTTTCTAGAACATTCTTTTTGTGTTTGATAATTCTATTGATTGAAATGATATTCACCATGGGACTTTCATTGATTACAGCTGCATTGACAGTGTTTTTTAGAGATTTGCAACACATTTTGAGTATTTTGTTGTTAGTTTGGTTTTATATGTCGGGTGTAATTTATCCTTTCGAGATACTTCCAGAAAAGGTTAAATTATTCTTGTCGCTTAATCCAATGGTGCATTTCATTCTTGCTTTTAGAGATGTAATGTTTTATGAAAATCCTCTTAATCTTCAAATTTTACTGATTTTATTTGGAGTATCATTATTTGTCCTGATATTGGGGATTAAGGTGTTTATAAATTTACAAGATAAATTTACGCATGAATTATAGGAGTCGATATTATGGAAGTTATAAAAATCAATGATGTTTCGATGAAATATATATTGAGAAAAAATAAATACGATTATCTTAAAGATCGTATTTTGTTGAAAAAAACACATGAAGCTGAAGAATTTTGGGCGCTTAAAAATGTTTCTTTTACAGTGAAAAAAGGAGAATTTCTAGCGATTATAGGGCGAAACGGATCAGGCAAAAGCACATTGCTTAGTATTATTTCAAACGTAATAAAGCCTACAAATGGATCTGTTGAGGTAGATGGGCATATATCAAGTCTATTAGAGCTGGGTGCGGGATTTTTCCCGGACTTTACCGGAAGAGAAAATATTTATTTTTATGCTTCAATACATGGTAGAAAGAAAAAGGAAATCGATAAAAAAATCGATGAGATTATAGAGTTTTCAGAATTGCAGGATTTTATCGACTACCCTGTTAGAACTTATTCATCAGGAATGAGTTCTCGACTTGCGTTTTCCATAGCAATAAATATTGAACCAGATATTTTGATAGTAGATGAAGTTTTAGCTGTAGGAGACGCTGCATTCAAGAAAAAATGTATTGAGAGAATCTACTCTATTAGAGAGAGTGGTGCAACGATTGTGATGGTAACACATTCCTTAGAAATGATAAAGGATATTACTGATCGTGCGATATGGATGGATAAAGGGCGGATTATGCAGACCGGAAGTCTTAAAGAGATTGAAACCATGTACAGGGAATATATGCAAAGCAAAAAAAAGAGAAGAGTATAGAGAGGAAATTACTAATATATGAAGAAACCAATTAGGAAGATTAATAAAGTGTTAATCTGTACAGCGCAAGTACCATTTGTATACGGGGGAGCCGAAATTTTAGTAGAGGAGCTTAAACTTCAGTTGACAAAAAGAGGTTATGAAGCTGAAATTGTACAGATTCCATTTAACAATAACCCCCCTGAAGAATTATTGAACCAAGCATTGATATGGAGACAATTGAGCATAAAAGAAGTTGATGGGGTAAAGAGTGATTTGGTTATATGCACGAAGTATCCAGCTTATGCGATTAATCATCCTAATAAAGTTATATGGTTGTTCCATCAATATCGCCAGATTTATGAATTGGCAGATACTGAGTTTTCGGGATTGGATTCACTAGATGAAATTCAAAGAGAAAGGATTATTGGAAAGATCAAAAATATTGATCGCCAAACGCTCTCGGAAGCCAAAAAGATATTTACGATATCAAAGAATGTTTCCAACCGGTTGAAGTTAAGCACTGGTCTTGAGAGTGAAGTCTTGTACCCGCCTATAAAAAACAAAGAGAAGTTCAAAAATGGTGAATTTAGAGATTATATATTTGTAGCTGGTCGCCTCAATAAAATGAAGCGCTATGAAGAGATGATAAAAGCAATGCCACAAATTGATGACCATATTCGATTTGTTATCGCAGGAAAGGGACCGTACTTGGATGAACTCAAAAAAATTGCCAAGAAGTTAGGTGTTGATGATAGAGTAGATTTTCGCGGGTTTGTATCCCATGATGAACTAATTGAACTTTATCAGCATGCATTGGCAATATATTTTGCTCCATATGATGAAGACTATGGCTATATTACAATAGAAGCATTTCAAAGCAAAAAACCGGTACTGACCTTTCCAGATAGCGGTGGGGTTCTGGAATTTGTTAAAAACAATGAGTCAGGATATATCTGCAAAGATGTTGATGAGTTGGCAAAGCGAGTCAATGAACTATATACAAATAAAGATTTAGCAGAACATATGGGATTGAATGGTTATAATCTAGTAAATGAAATAAACTGGGATTCTGTTATTGAATCGCTGTTAGGTTAAGGGGTGGGAATCGTGAAGATAGCTTATGTATCGCCTATGCCTCCTGAGAAATCAGGGATTGCAGATTATTCATTTGCAGTAGTGGAAGAGTTAAGAAAAAAATCTACTGTCGATGTATTTACATCTAATCAAGCTGTAACGAGAGAACTATTATATAAACCCTATAATGAATTAAAAAATCTACACAAGGGATACGACTATATAATATATCATATGGGAAACAACTATAACTTCCATAGTGAAATATATGATTTATCTGTACAAATTCCCGGTTTTGTAGTATTGCATGAATTATCAATTCATGATTTTTTCATTACAAAATATGTAGTCAAAAATCAAGATAAAAATGCCTATATCAGTGAAATGAGAAATCAATATGGTGAAATTGGAGAAGATATTGCAAAAAAAGCAGTTTCTAATAATGGGTTTGAATTTTGGAATACTGATAAAATTTTAGACTACCCGATGATTAATGATTTGCTTAATAAATCAAAAGGAATATTTGTACACTCTGAGTATGTAAAGCAAAAGATCAAGGAAATCAATTGTGAAATACCAGTTTTTAAAATACCTTTCCCAATTTATGAATTCGATATGAAGAATCGAAAAGAAAAAAATGATATCAAAGCTGAATTTGGATTAAGCGGGTACATTGTAATAGGGATATTTGGATATATGACACCAGCTAAAAGACATAAGAGTATTTTTGAAGCAATGAGTCAATTGCCAGAAAATTATAAAAAACAAATTAAAGTAATGTTAGTAGGCAACTCAGTGGATAATTACGATATTGAAAAGATGATTCATGAGTATGAATTAGAAGAACAGGTAGAAGTGAGAAAAAACGTGAAGTTTTCAGAATTCAAAAAAATGATGCAGTCCTGCGATTTCTCGATAAACTTGAGATACCCTACCAATGGGGAAACAAGTGCTAGTCTTTTTCAACTTCTAGGATTTGCCATACCATCTATAGTAACTGACATAGGTTCTTTTTCAGAAATGCCGGATGGTTATATTGAAAAAATATGTGTCAGTGATGAAGTGGAAATGTTAAGAAAAGTGTTAATAAAATGGATAGATAAACCAGTTGTATCTAGAAAAATAGGGGAGAAAATGTTTGATTATGTAGTAGATAATCATTCGTTGGAAATAACAGCAGGGTGTTATTTGAATTCATTTACCGACTATGAAACAGGGAGAATATATGGACAAGAAGTAGAATTGAATAGTGATAGTTTAAATAGATTGGTAAAAGGGATGAAAGAATTGGATGTATATAATGATGATTTGATAGATTTATTGGCTGAGAAATTCAAAGGGGTGTTTTAGTATTGAAAGAAACTCAAATAATAAAGGATATGATAAAAAGAAAATATGAAGTAATGAATAATGGAAAACAAAACGATGAAGTGCTTACATATTCTGAAAACAAATCTGATTTCTTAGACTTGAATCGTTACTGGGAAGTTGACTTAAGCGATGAAATTGTAGCATATTCAAGATTGTATGAAAAGGTAATTGTATTATTCAAGAAGCTAGTTCAAAAATTTATTGGATGGTATATTAAACCTTTCACGCACCAACAAAAGCACTTCAATGGTATTGCAGTGAGAACGATCAATCAATTAAAGCAAGAACTACATGATACAAAAGTATCTTTAGATGATAAAACAAAATTAATAAATCAAAAACAAAGGGAAATTGATTCCATCAATGAGCGTTTAGATAACTTAGAAAATTTAAACAATATGAATTTTGATACCATAGAATTCATGGATAAATTTAGAGGAAGCAGAGAAGAGATACTAAAGCGACTAGAGGCATATATTCCTTATATAAAAAATCAAAAAAAGGCTCTTGATATAGGATGTGGTAGATGTGAAATGTTGGAGATTTTTAATAGAGAAGGGATAGAATCTAAGGGTATTGATTTGAATGATCAATTAGTACAATTGGGAAAAGCCAAAGGATTTGATATCGGAAAAGACAATGCGGTGGAATATTTTAAAAAATCGGATAACGAAGTCGATTTAATCACTATGATTCATTTCATAGAACATTTTCATCCAAATCAAATAGAGGAGCTATTAAAAGGGGCATATGATGCTTTGGAGGTAAACGGGATTTTAATTATTGAAACTCCGAATCCAAGATCTCTTTCGATTTTCAGAGAAAGCTTCTATCTCGATCCTACTCATATTAAACCAGTGCATCCTCAATTGTTAGAATTTGTTGGCAATTCAATAGGATTTACAACGGAAAAAATTATAGAGTTTGAAAGAGTTGCTGTCGACGAGGGATATTCAATATCACCCAATGTAAGAGAGAGTCTGTTTTCGGCAAGAGACTATGCAATTATATTCACGAAGGAGAAAATATGAAGGTAAATCTGTTAACAGAAAATGAAATATTATATTTTATGCATATCCCTAAAACTGCTGGAACCACGGTAAATGATTTAATGAGAAGAAATATTCCGATTGAAAGAACTACGGTTAGAAATGAACTTTATTATTTTCATTTATTCAATAAAGTGGATAAAGAAGAAGTTGAGAAGTTTAATTATATTGCAGGTCATTTCAATTTTAGCAGTGTGAATGATATCAATAAGAAATTAATTTCATTCACAGTTTTAAGAGATCCAATTGAAAGGACTATTTCTCAATTTTCTGAGTTGCGTAAAACATTCGGAAAGAGAGAACCGTCGAATCTTGTCAATTCAACTCAAGAGTATATTTATCAAAAAATCATCGTTGAGAATATTGAATTTGATACTTTTGTCAAAGATTCATTTTTTCAAAAGCAGTTTATTGTAAATTTTCAAACGATGTTCATTGGGTCGGATCAAAAGCAAATTTTCTTGGTTAATGAGCCAATTGAAAGACAGATGGACAGAATTAACCTTGATAAAGCCATATCTAATTTATCGAAGTTTGAGTTTATAGGATTTCAAGATAAAATGGAAGAAACAATGTTGAAAGTGGCATACATGTGCGGTTTTTATCCAGAAAAAAAAGTAAGAAGATTAAATGCAAATACGTTAACTGAAAAAATAAGAAAAAGCCTATCTGATGAAACAATGAATATGCTGAAAGACATGTTGAAGTTGGATTATGAGTTGATCGAAATAGCTAGAGGTATTTTCAGTGAACAACTATCAGAGATAAAAAGAGAAGATGTTATTGAAAATTTTAATAAGGCTCTTTATATTAGGACAAAACTTAATCCGAAACATGTTAATTTCTCTGAAGGGTGGTCCATTATTGAGACGGACTCTTCTAATGCACATTCAATATGGTCTGGTCCAGATAATAAATCGATGTTCCATCTATATATTGAAGATATAAGAGATGTTGAAATCAAGATAAGCATAAAGAGTGTTTTGCTGAAGGAAAACTTAAAAAGGATAAAAGTTTCAGTAAATGGAAATCAGTTGAGAACACAATTGATTAAAGAGAATGGAAAAAGAATATTGACCGCTAAGGTTAAAAAGGAATTTTTGAATTCTGAAACCAAGGTGAATGAATGGATTATTGAAGTTCCAAAAACTGTTTCACCAAAAGAACTGGGGATAAGTAATGATACTAGAAAACTTGGTATTATGATTTCTGAAATTGAATATGAATAAAAGAGTGGACATGACAGAAAAGCTTGTTGAGGATTGATGAAATATTTAGAAAGAATTAAGAGGAGAGTATTTTATGAAAAAAGCACTTATAACAGGTATAAATGGACAAGACGGCTCATATCTTGCTGAATTATTATTAAGCAAAAATTATAAAGTGTTTGGATTAATGAGAAGAAAAAGCAAATTGGACTACGGTAATATTAAACATATAAAAGATAAAATTGAAATTATTTATGGGGACATGACAGATATAGTTTCATTGATAAATGCTGTTAAGTTGTCGCAACCTGATGAGGTGTATAATTTGGCAGCACAGTCGTTTGTAGCTACATCATGGGAACAACCTATAGCAACTTCAGAAATTGACGCGTTAGGCGTTACGAACTTACTTGAAGCGATACGAACTATAAAACCTGAGGCGAAATTTTATCAGGCATCAACAAGTGAAATGTATGGTTTAGTTCAAGAAATTCCACAGTCTGAAAATACGAAATTTTATCCTCGTAGTCCCTATGGTGTTGCGAAACTTTATGGACATTGGATTACTGTAAATTACCGCGAAAGTTATAATATGTATGCCTGTTCAGGAATTTTGTTCAATCATGAATCTGAAAGAAGAGGCAAAGAATTTGTAACTAGAAAAATTACTGATACCGTTGCAAGGATTAAGTTAGGACTATTAGATGTGTTAGAATTGGGAAATATGTCAGCAAAGCGTGATTGGGGACATTCAAAAGATTATGTCAAAGCGATGTGGTTGATGCTTCAACAAGAAAAAGCTGATGATTATGTAGTTGCTTCAGGAGAAACACATGAGGTTAGAGAATTTGTATCAAGTGCGTTTAAAGCTGTTGGGATGGATATTGAATTCAAAGGAACTGGGATAGATGAAATTGGAGTGGATAAGGCAACTCAAAAAACGGTTGTAAAAGTTAATCCTAAATATTTTAGACCGTCAGAAGTTGAGCTGCTCTTAGGCTCGCCTGAGAAAGCTGAAAGAGAATTGAATTGGGAAAGAGAAATTTCTTTTAATGAGTTAGTCAAGTTAATGGTTGAAAATGATATCAAACTAGTTGGAGAAGAAATTTTATAGTGATGGAGATGGAAAATGAAAGCATTAGTTACTGGGATAGGCGGATTTGTAGGACCATATTTAAGTGAATATCTAACTAGTAATAAATATGAAGTATATGGGACATATTACAATGAAATCAATGAGGATTGCAATGTTGAATCAACATTTGTAGATATGACAGATTTGGAACAAGTAGAAGATGTTATTAGCAAGATAAATCCTGATATAATATTTCATTTAGCAGGACAAAGTTCTGCTGCAATTTCATGGAAGAATCCACAATCAACATTTAATGCAAATGTAATAGGTACGATAAATCTACTTGAAAGCGTTAGAATGTATTGTCCAGAAACAAGAGTTGTTTTAATTGGTTCTAGTGAAGAATATGGGATTGTATTTGATTATGAAAATCCAATTGATGAGAATCAGGAATTAAGGGCGGTTAATCCATATTCAGTAAGCAAGATTACGCAAGAGAATTTAGCAAAAGTTTATATCAAAGGATATGAATTAGATATTGTATTGACGAGATCTTTTAATCATACAGGTCCAAGACAATCAACGACATTTGTATTACCAGAATTTGTTTCAAGAATTGTAGAAATGAAAAGCAGGAACACCAATCATTCTTTATTAGTTGGAAATTTAGATGCAGAAAGAGATTTTTCTCATATATATGATGTTGTTTCTGCTTATGAAGTTATAGGGAGAAATGGAAAAACAGGAGAGGTTTACAACGTTGGCTCAGGCGAATCTTATAAAATTTCCGAACTATTGGAATATATCTTGAACAAGGTAGAATTCGAAGTAGAAATAAATTTAGACCAGTCAAGAATGAGACCTTCTGAAAATCCAAGGATAGTATGTGATAATTCAAAATTGAGATCACTTGGATGGGAACTGAAATACGATATTTTTTATTCTATAGACAGAATTTTCGAGTATTATCTGAATAGTGGTGACGAGAAAGAGAGGGGGGAGATGATAAATAGTATTTATCATCGATACTAGATATGCATTTAATTTTATTATCAGGTGGATCGGGAAAAAGATTGTGGCCGTTATCAAACGATGTCAGATCAAAACAATTTCTTAAACTACTATCAAATCATAACAGTGATTCAGAATCTATGGTTCAAAGAGTGTATAGACAAATTTCTGAAGTTGAACTAGCGGATTCAATAACAATAATTGCTGGCGAAAAACAGAAGGATCAATTGCTTACGCAATTAGGAAGTAAAATAAATCTCGTGTTTGAACCTGAAAGACGAGATACTTTTCCAGCGATTGCTCTTGCTTGTTCATACTTGTTAAGTGAAAAAAAAATAAATAAAAACGAAAAAATAGTTGTATTGCCGGTAGATCCTTATGTAGAGAATGATTTCTTTAGCACTATAAAACATATGGAGAAGATAATTGAAGAAAATGCATCTGATATTGTCCTGTTAGGAGCGGTACCGACGTATGCATCAGAGAAGTACGGATATATTATCCCTGAAAGCGATAAAGAAGAAATCTCACGAGTGAAATATTTTAAAGAGAAACCAGAAGAAAAAATTGCCGCTGAATTAATCTCTGAGGGAGCACTGTGGAATTGTGGTGTTTTTGGGTTTGAACTTGGATATTTAATCGATAAAATAGAAAAAATGGAAATAGTTGAAAAATTAAATTATAAATCATTGTTTGATAATTATAAAAAAATGAAAAAGACGAGTTTTGATTATGAAGTTGTTGAAAATGCAGATAATATTTTTGTTAGTAAATATGGTGGTGTTTGGAAAGATCTAGGAACGTGGAATACGTTATCTGAAGAGATGAGTATCAATACGTTAGGAAATGTATATCTCTCGCCAACATCTAAGAATACCCATGTAATAAACGAACATAAAATTCCGTTGATAGCTTTAGGAATTGAAGATAGTGTTGTTATTGCGGCTCATGATGGAATATTGATTGCAAAAAAAACTGAAACTCCAAAATTGAAGAATATAATTGCACAGTATGAAAACAGACCTATGTATGAAGATAAAAGATGGGGAAGTTACAAAGTGTTGGATCATTCTTTTTATGAAGGTACGGAAAGTCTTACGAAGAAGTTAATTATAAAACAGGGAGAACAGATTAGCTATCAATATCATAATCATAGAGAGGAAGTATGGACGATAATCTCAGGGAAAGGACTTCTGAAATTAGATGATGTAGAAAGAGAAGTTATTTCTGGGAGTGTTATAAAAATTCCGCCATTATTAAAGCATGGAATAAAAGCCTTGACTGAATTAGAGATGATAGAGGTGCAATTAGGGGAGCCCTTAATTGAAGATGATATTGTAAGACTGGAAATAGATTGGTAGATATCGAGAATAATCAATTTAGTTATCAGCAAAGGAGGAAATAATAGTGAAAGAATTAGCACACTTAGATCAACTAGAAGCTGAAGCAATTTACATCATTCGTGAAGTAGTTGCAGAATGTGAAAAACCTGTGATGCTTTATAGTATAGGTAAAGATAGCTCTGTAATGCTACATTTGGCTATGAAGGCATTTTATCCGGAGAAGCCACCGTTTCCTTTCATGCATGTAGATACTACGTGGAAGTTCAAGGAGATGATTGAGTTCAGGGATAGGAAGGCTAAAGAATTAGGAATTGATATGCTTGTTCATTCAAATATGGATGGAGTTGAAAAAGGAATCAATCCGTTTGATCATGGTTCTTCGTATACAGATATCATGAAGACCGAGGCGCTTAAACAGGCACTTGATAAATATGAATTCACTGCTGCTTTCGGTGGTGGTAGACGTGATGAGGAGAAGTCGCGTGCCAAGGAAAGAATATTCAGTTTTAGAAACAATGCTCATGCATGGGATCCGAAGAATCAGCGTCCAGAGATGTGGAAGCTTTTCAATACCAGAATCAATAAAGGTGAAAGCATAAGAGTTTTTCCTATCAGCAACTGGACTGAAAAGGACATTTGGCTGTATATTCAGCGTGAGAAAATAGATATAGTACCGTTGTATTTTGCAAAGGAAAGGCCTGTGCTCGAAAGAGATGGAAATATAATCATGGTTGACGATGACAGAATACAGCTTTTGCCTGGTGAAGAAGTGAAAATGAAAAAGGTGAGATTTAGAACATTGGGATGTTACCCTCTTACTGGTGGAATTGAGTCTTCAGCGGATACTTTGGATGAAATTATTGAGGAGACTTTAGGAGCAGTATCTTCAGAAAGAACTTCAAGAGTAATTGATCAGGAAGCCGCTGCCAGTATGGAAAGACGCAAGAGAGAGGGGTATTTCTAAGATGAAGAGTTTACTGAAATTTATTACATGTGGCTCAGTCGACGATGGAAAATCCACTCTTATTGGACATATGCTGTATGATGCAAAACTTTTGTTTGCGGACCAAGAAAGAGCCTTGGAACTTGACAGTAAAGTCGGTTCTCGTGAGGGTGCAATAGATTATTCTCTTTTACTTGATGGATTGATGGCTGAAAGAGAGCAAGGCATAACAATTGATGTCGCTTATAGATACTTTACAACTGACAACAGATCATTTATAGTTGCAGATACTCCAGGTCATGAGCAGTACACTCGTAACATGGCTGTGGGCGCATCTTTTGCGGATCTGTCTATAATTCTTGTAGATGCGACTCAAGGTGTATTGACACAGACAAAAAGACATGCAAGGATAAGTGCTCTAATGGGTATCAAGCACTTCGTACTAGCAGTCAACAAAATGGATCTCATCAACTATGACAAGCATAGATTCGAGGAAATTAAAGCTGAATTTACTAGATATGCATCTACATTCAATCTAGACAGCATTCAGGCTATTCCAGTTTCTGCAACAGAAGGAGACAATATAACTAAAAAGTCTATGAATACTGGCTGGTATGATGGAGAGTCGATGTTGGCATATCTAGAGAATGTTGACGTGTCCGAATCTATCGAAGATTCAGGATTTATTATGCCAGTTCAAAGGGTAAGTAGACCAAATCATACCTTCAGGGGATTTCAAGGACAGGTAGAAAGTGGAAAAATTGCTGTAGGGGATGAAGTGATAGCTCTTCCTAGCAATGAAAAAGCAAGAGTAAAGAGCATACACGTTACAGATAAGATGGCTGAAGGAGCTGTAAGTGGTCAACCTGTCACTATTCAACTTGACAAGGAGGTTGATGTTTCGAGAGGTTGTGTGTTGGTTAAGGGTGAAAATTTAGAACTTGCAGACATGTTTACAGCTACAATTCTTTGGATGGATGATACAGAACTTGTAGAAGGAAGAAACTATCTGGTAAAGGTGGGTACAAAGATTTTGCCTGCAACTGTAATGAGTATCAAATACAAGATTGATATAAATACCGGAAAACATATTACTGCAGAGAGATTGTTTAAAAATGAAATGGCTGTATGTGATTTGGCATTATCCGAGAATTTGGTGTTTGATAAATTTGAAAAGAATAAAACTTTAGGTGGACTTATACTTATAGATAGAGTAACAAATATGACATCTGCATGTGGAGTAATAGACCACTCTCTTAGAAGATCCACCAATGTAGTATGGCAGGAGACGGATATAACCAGAGAGTTAAGAGCAAAGCAAAAGCTTCAAAAGCCTATAACGCTTTGGTTTACAGGACTTTCAGGTTCAGGAAAATCGACTTTGGCGAATGCCGTTGAGAAAAAACTGGTGGCAATGGGCAAACATACAATGCTGTTGGATGGAGACAACGTCCGCCATGGTCTAAATAAAAATCTGGGATTCAAAGAAGTAGACCGTGTTGAAAATATAAGAAGAATTGCCGAGGTATCAAGATTGATGAATGATGCAGGCTTGATTGCATTAACTTCGTTTATTTCTCCATATGAGAACGACAGACAGAATGCTAAGGAAATAGTTGGAGAATCATTTGTTGAAATATTTGTCAGTACCCCTCTGGCTGAGTGTGAGAGAAGAGATGTGAAGGGACTGTATAAGAAGGCTAGAAATGGGGAAATTCCGAACTTCACAGGAATCAGCAGTCCTTATGAAGAGCCGAGTGATCCTGACATCACAATGGATACAAGCCAATATGAAATAGACGAAGCTGTGGAATTCGTTTTTGAACAATTGAAAAAATATTTATAGACTAGGGAGATTATAAAATGAATCTTGATTTGATTTTAGAGGATTGCATTAATCTGGCTGTGGATGCAGGCAAGGCGATTCTAGATGTATATAAACGTGATTTTTCTGTTGAATATAAAGATGATAAGTCACCTTTGACAGAAGCCGATCAACTGAGCAACGATATCATTGTCAAAGGGTTGAGTGAAAAACATCCTTCAATATCAATATTGTCCGAAGAGTTTCAAGGGGATGAAACAAGGTTTGATAATGATTACTGCTTTATAGTAGATCCTTTGGATGGGACAAAGGAATTCATCAAGAAGAATGATGAATTCACTGTCAATATTGCACTTTCACATAAAGGCAAACCTATTATAGGTGTTGTATATGTGCCGGTTACAAATGAACTTTATTATGGTTTAAAAGATAGTGGAGCGTTCTATAGAAATCTAAATGAACTAAAACCTATTCGTGTTTCGGATAAAGTGAATGAACTGATTTTAATGGGTTCGAGATCTCATCAAAGTGAGAAATTTAAAAATATGGTTGAAAAAAATAAAGATAAAATCACTGAAATAAGATCTGCAGGTTCATCGTTGAAAGGATGTCTTGTGGCCAAGGGAGAAGCTGACATTTACTATCGATTTGGCTTAACTATGGAATGGGATACTGCAGCTATGCATTGCATAGTTGAAGAATCTGGTGGTGTATTTAGACAGATAGACCATAGCGAAATGACATATAATCGTAAAGACAGTTTAAACAGTAAAGGTTTTTATGTGCTTAATAAAACAGATAATCTATTTGTTGAATAAAATAAAAGTTTTTAATATACAATATGTATTAGGGAGAATTGCATGGAAAAATATCCGATAATAATTGAATTCAATGGATTGCCGGGGTCTGGTAAAACAACTCTGTCAAAAAAAATTATTGATAATCTTAGAAAAAATAATATTAATGGGATGCTTTATCAAGAATATAAGGAAATGTACCAGAAGAAGTTAAAGTTGATTGATATGCTTTTTTTTGCTTTCAAATTATTGAATATATCCAATTGGAAATTTCTTTATTACACCTTTTTTTGTGCGAATAAAGATTATAAGTTAAATAAAAATAGGTTTAAAAAAACATATTCAGTTCTTTATTTTTATATCAATATGAAAGACATGAAAAAAAGAAGTGATATAGATGTTGTTGTTTTTGATCAAGGGATTGTACAAGCAATAATTTCTATAATATACCTTGATGGTTTCTACTCTGAAAAGTATATTAAAGGAATATTAAAATGTTTAAATAAAACAATTGGCGAAATGCATATAATTAATATAGATTTGAGTATTGATGGAGCATTGGAAAGAGTGATGGATAGAAAAAACTTATTATGTAAAATTGATAGGATGAATGTAGTAGATGCTCAAGAAATGTTGGAAATAAATTATAATATCTTTGATAAAATCAGGGGAATTATAAACGATATAAATTTTAAGCGATTAAATATCGATGGAAATTTACATATAGAAAAAAATGCTTCGATAATTGAGGATTGGATAAATGAATTAGTAAGAATTTAATCAAGTGATTTGCTTGATTAAATTTATAATTATATCTATACTATATACATAGGAAATATATAGAATAGGAGACCAAATTTATGGAATACACTATATTGCTTATATTAAGTTTAATAACTATAGCATTCTTTGCTGAATACATAGATTCATCTTTAGGAATGGGATATGGAACAAGTTTAGTGCCAGTATTGTTATTATTGGGATTTAAACCACTAGAGATTGTTCCTGCAATTTTTTTATCTGAATTTCTAACAGGAACTTTAGCGGGGTTTATGCATCACAAAGCCGGTAATGTTGATTTTTCGATTAAAAAAACAAATTTCAACGATGAATTTTCAATAGCATCTTTAAGGAAAAGCATCTCAAGAAATACAAAGATGGTGATTGTAATTGCATCTTGTAGCATAATAGGCACTACTGTTGCGGTGTTGATTGCTGTAAATCTACCAGAATATTTATTAAAAATGTATATTGGAATATTGATTACCATCATCGGAATTTACATACTGTTTTCATTTAAGAGAGAAATTGAATTTTCATGGAAAAGATTAATTGGAATTTCAGTGATAGCTTCATTCAATAAAGGTTTAAGCGGCGGGGGATATGGTCCGGTTGTTACTGGAGGGCAATTATTATCGGGGGTCAATGCCAAAAATGCAATCGGAATAACCTCTTTAGCAGAAGGGTTGACCTGCGCCGTAGGTTTATGTGTTTATGTTCTAACGGATACACATATCGAGTGGGTGTTGGCAAGTTCGCTAATAGCGGGAGGATTATTATCTATTCCTTTTGCTACAGCAACCGTGAAAAAGTTGAATGCTGAGAATTTGAAATTATATATTGGCGTTGCAACACTTTTTCTAGGTTGCTTTACAATTATAAAAACAATTATTTAATCAAATCGGCCAAAGTTGTGTTTTCGAGTATTTCAGCAGTGTAATCCCTTATATCTTTGAGAACTGCAATCATTTTAGTTTCCTTTTTGAGAGGAGATTCGTCATAGAAATAAGTACTCACAGAAGTTGAAGGCGCTAAAGGGCCATCGAATAATCTAGATATTTCAGCCAAGTTAATTTTTGATGGTTCTTTTGCTAGCATATAACCACCATTTTTCCCTCTTAAACTTTTTAAATAACCAGAAGACTTCAGTTGCAAAAGAATTTGTTCAAGATACTTTTGTGGAATTTGTTTTTTCTCGACAATATCTTTTGTTTTTATTAAATTTTTTTCGTAGTTCTCAGCAAGATATATCAATGCTAAAAAAGCGTACTCTGTTTTTCGAGTTAGTTTCATATAATTGCTCCTCATTTGTATTATTAATGACAGTATATTAAAAAATATATGCTGAGTAAATAGAATACATTATATATATGTGGATAGGTTATACTAATCGTGACAATAATTACTCGGAGATTCTAGCTTCACTGGGTTTAAAATCTGGTGAAGTTTAAATATTCTTGGGAGCAATCGTGAATGCTTTTGAAGAAGTTAAAGATGAATACTGCTTGCTATGCCGATGCAAGTAAAGCTAAGGAACTTAACTGGACTGCTAAACGAAGCATGAATTCTTGAAAGTTTGAGAAGTTGATGAAATAACTAGATAATTAAGAAAATTGATTGGGTCTTTTTAGTATAAATGATATAATTTACGCAGACATATTGGAAGGGAGTTAATTAAATGCAAATACTAGTAACCGGTGGTGCCGGATATATAGGCTCACATACCTGTGTTGCTTTGCTTGAAGCAGGCCATACAGTGATTGTTGCAGATAATCTTTGCAACAGTAAAGCTGAGACTATAGATAAAATAAAGCAAATAGTTAATCAAGGCAATGAAGCTAATATGGATAATAAAATAACCTTTTATAAGATAGATGTGACTGATGAAGTAGCTGTGGAGAAAGTCTTTTCTAATCATAAATTAGATGGAGTAATACATTTTGCAGGACTTAAAGCAGTAGGAGAATCTGTCGAAAAGCCACTAGCTTATTATTATAACAACTTGGTAAGTACAATAGTTTTATCTAAGATGTGCTTAAAGTATGGAGTAAATAAATTCGTCTTTAGTTCATCGGCTACAGTGTATGGAGATAACACTGTACCATTTGTAGAGACAATGCAATTACTTCCTACTACAAATCCATATGGTGAAACTAAAGTTATGAGTGAGAGGATTCTAACTGATGCAATTAAAGCAAATCCTGACTTTTCAGTATCGCTTCTTAGATATTTCAATCCGGTAGGAGCCCATGAGAGTGGATTAATTGGTGAAGCACCTAATGGTATTCCTAACAACCTAATGCCTTATGTTACACAGGTGGCAAAAGGAAAACTTGAGAAGCTACGTGTTTTTGGGAATGACTATCCAACGGTGGATGGTACAGGGGTTCGAGATTATATCCACGTGATGGATCTAGCTGATGGGCATGTTGTAGCGCTTGATAATTTAAGTAATGGTGTACATATATATAATCTCGGTACTGGTCAAGGAACTTCAGTATTACAGTTAGTTAAAGCTTTTGAAGAGGCAAATGGTATTGAAATTCCCTATGAAATCGTGGACCGTAGACCTGGAGATATCGCTTCATGTTATGCCGATGCAAGTAAAGCTGAAAGAAAACTTAAATGGATAGCTAAACGAGACATAGTAGAAATGTGCCTAGATTCTTGGAGATTTGAGCAACAAAATAAGTAAATCATAAAGCCCTAATAGCTTTTA
>DAOUQP010000083.1 GCA_030625575.1 Eubacteriales bacterium
ATAATAAAACTGAATACTTCAAAAATTTAATAATTTACAACTTGAACAATAAGTTCTATTTCAACCGCTGCATTTCCAGGAAGAGAATTTGTACCGACTGCCACTCTAGCATGTTTGCCTTTTTCACCAAATATCTCTTCAAGAAGTTCAGACGCTCCATTGATCACTTTTGATTGTTCTTCAAAATCATCTGTCGAATTAACATATCCAGTCAATTTAACAATTCTTTTTATTTTATCTAAATTCTCTATTTCAGCTTCAACAGCACTAAGTGCCCTTAAAATACATATTCTTGCAGCTTCATAACCTTCATCAACAGTAAAATCTTTACCCAGTTTTCCTTTATACAATAATTCATTATCTTCTTTTGGTGTCTGGCCTGAAACATAGATAATATCTCCTACTCTAACAGCAGGTACATATACCGCAGCTGGTTTAGGTGCTTGTGGCAGTTTGTATCCTAATTTTTCTATATTCATGATTTCTCCTTCTTAAGCATATGGGAAAGATTCTCCAATTTACAATCGCTCGCTTCTAGATCATGTTTTTTAAATGCAGCAGTATACTTGAGTCCACTTCCAGTAACAATGCAAACCACGCTGTCGTTTTCCTTGATTTTATTTTGTTCTCTTAGTTTGATTAATGCAGCTAAAGCAACTGCAGATGCAGGTTGTCCAAATATCCCTTCTTCAGCTTGCAACCTTTGTGCATTTATTATTTCCTCTTCATTTACAGCTACCGCCAATCCTTCATTTCTTTTTAGCATCCTTAGAACTTGATTACCGCTTGGAGGATACGGATTTTCAATAGCATGGGCAATAGTATCAGGGTTTGAAAATCTTTCAATTGTTTCTTTTCCATCATCAAAAGCCTTTACTATCGGACTACATCCCAAGGCCTGTGCCACAATTATTTTAGGTATTGTTTTAATAAGTCCTGCATTTTCAAATTCTCTAAATCCCTTTTCAATTCCTCTTACATTGCCTCCAGCACTAGTTGGAACTATGACATAATCGGGCATTTCAAAATTAAGCTGTTCACATACTTCAAATGCAATAGTCTTTGAACCTTCCACTCTGAAAGGTACATCTGAATTCATAAAATAAATGTCATTTTTCTTCCCGATTTCCAAACTTTTATAATAAAGATTACCATAATCACCATCAACTTTTATAAGATGAGGAGAATATATCGCTATAGGGTTTAATTTTTCATCTGGAATATTGCTATTTACTAAAACATAGGTTTGTAAATTGTTTTTCCTTCCATATGCAGCCACTGAAGGCGCCATGTTTCCCGTTGAGACAGTCCCAATTCTCTTGTATCCTATTTTAGCTGCATGAATTATACAAGCGCTAGTTCCTCTGTCTTTAAACGACCACGTTGGATTTTGCGTCTCGTTTTTAAAGTATACATCTTTAATCCCTATTTCTTCTGCCAATCTATTTGGTTTTACCAATGGTGTAAATCCTTCGCTTAAGGTTAGTGAATTATCAAAACTACTAAAAGGCATAAAATCTCGATACCTATCGAATATCGATTGAGTTAAAATATTCTCATTTCTAATTTTACCGACCTTTATTTCCTCAACTTCAAGCGGTTCATTACATTCATCACATCTTACTTTGAATTTATCAATTAAATATTCTTTTCCACAATTTGTACATATAAGTTTTAAGTTTTTCATAATTAAGACCTCCTGTCATTTACAATTATACAATTAATTTTAGGTTTTAAATATGCATATTTTGCTATGTAAAAAGCATACCTAATCAGTATGCTTCAGTATTTTAAACAATTATTTGATAGAAAGTATATGCGAGCTTTATGCCGTAGAATATAATCACACCGCCACAAATAAAATTTATCACAGTCAATACTTTTGTATTGAAAACATTTCTAAAAGATGTAACTAAAGTAGTGATTCCCATGAACCAAGTGAATGAAGCAATTGCAACACCAATGATGAAGGTATTTGCATCTGCAATCGGCAACGAGGCACGAAAGCCACCCAACAGCAACGACCCATCAATAAGCGCTTGAGGATTCAGCCATGTGACAGTGAAACATATGGCTATTACTTGAAGAATTGTTTTATTGACATCTATATCGTTTTTCAATTCTGGTTTTGAACGAATCAAGCTAAATCCGATATACATTACCGCAATGCTGCCGATGAAAAGAATTATTGCTTTCAGAATTTCAAATTTATCCATGATCAATCCCATACCGAAGAAACAAGCAATGGCTAAGCTGATATCGAAAAATATGGTTATCAGTGCAACCTGATACGCCCTTGCTTTATTTTTTGAAACTGCTGTATTTATAACATACATATTTTGCATTCCTATAGGCGCCACATAGGCTATCCCCAACATAAATCCTTGCAATAAATAATTCAATATCATTCTCCTTCGTCTTTTGATGTCAAATTGTAAAAATCACCCTCAATAACTTTTGTTAAATCATGAGGATTCAGTTCTATCTGTAGTCCAATTTGTCCTGCGCTAATAATAATGGTATTTTTTATTTTTGCTGCATCATCTATACAAGTCACATATTGCTTTTTCATACCTATCGGTGAGCATCCTCCACGAATATAACCTGTATATTTCAGAATATCTTTAACATGAATCATTTGAACCTTTTTTTCACCTACCGCTTTAGCCGCTTTTTTTAAATCAAGTTCAACGCAGACCGGGATGACAAACACGTAAATTTCATTGCTGTTTCCCTGTGCAACAAGTGTTTTATATACAGATTCAACATCTTTTCCAATTTTATCGGCAACAGAAATCCCATCGATTTTTCCATCATTTTTATCATAAGTTAGAAAATTATATTCGATATCATATTTATCGAGAATTCGCATTGCATTTGTTTTCTTTATCTTGGTCATATTTATCACCTATACAAATATTTCAGGTTCCAACCTTTGAGCAGTACAATTGGTTTCTAAAAATTTTATGATATTATCAAGTCTTTCATCAAAATATTTCGCTTCTCTTGTGCATTCTTTTACGCACCTGAAGCAATTGATACACATCGTTGCATCAACAATTTTACAATCATCGATGCTTATAGCACCAACAGGACAATTCTCTGCACACAACTTACATTGATTACAGTTGTCATTCGTCGAAGGTCCTATTGAGTTTGGCGATTTTCTCTCTCGATAAGGCCTTTTGCCGCCGACTTCGACTGAAATGTTTTTACCGATATTGTCTTTTACCTTAATGCCAAATGCCTTTGCCAGAGCAATATCATTTTCATCTGGTCGATTTGAAGCTACATTCCCAGTTATAGAATGCTGCCCTATAAAAGCTCCTGCACCAATCACATTACAATTTTTCTCTTTGAAAATATCTTTCATCTCTAATAATGCATCTTCATAAGCACGATTACCATAAAGCGCAATTAATATCACATCTTGATTGTTAACATTTAAAGATTTTAAATACGTTTCAATAATTACAGGTATTCGTCCTGAATAAACTGGAACACCGATAATTACAACACTTTCTGGATCAATCAAAATTTGTTTTTCTCTACTCTTCGGAAGAGTTAAATCAAAATTTATCCCCTCTTCAAAAATTTCATTGACAATAGTTTTAATGATTTTTTCACTAGTCCCAGTTGGACTAAAATACATTGACGTATACTTCATTTTCTCTCACCATTTTCCTTATGAATTTTATCATTTAGTAGCATTTTAATATAACTTAAATTGGACAAAGGTCAATCCACACAGTTCATGTATAACAATTTTTAGATTTCTTATTGGATTTTCCTCTGATAATTTTCATTTTCAATTACACCGTTTTTCTTGAACAAAGGCTTGATCCACATTACAACTATTGACATCCAGATGAAAAAGAATGTTATAAAATGAGTCCAATGAAAACTCTCTTTCAAAACAAAAACACCGATTATCAAACTGATGCTTGGCGCTATGTATTGCAAGAAACCCAAATTTGTGAAATCGATGTTTTTCACTCCATGGGCAAAAAGGAATAATGGAATGATGGTAAAAAGTCCTGTTGATATGAGCATAAAAACAGTTTTTAAATCAGTTTCATAAAAAAGTGGAACTCCATTGAAATTCTGATAAATCAGAAAAATCAACACAATAGGACTTAGCAGCATTGCTTCTATACCGATTCCGACTATTGAATCGACAGGGTTTATTTTTTTAATATACGTATATAAAACAAAGCTGAAAATCAAAAGCAATGCAATCATTGGAATTTTTCCCAGCTGAACCGCATATATCAAGACGCCTATTAAAATAAGTAGAACGGCTATGATTTTCCTATTATCCAATTTTTCTTTAAACACCAACACCCCTATAAATATAATTACAATCGGAGTTATATACTGTCCTAGACTGGCTTCTACAATTTGCTTTGTAGCTGCAGCATATATATTCAAGAACCAATTGAAACCAATTGCCAAGGCGCTGATTATTGATAATCTCAACTGTCTTTTATCTTTGATGATACGAATCATTTCAGATTTTCTATCTGTAAAAACAATGATTCCCAACGTCATAATCGCCGCCCAGATAATGCGATGAGCCATGATAAATGATAGTGATACATCATCAAAACTTCTCCAATAAAGCGATTGAATTCCCCATATAAAATATGCTATGACTATACTGATTATTGCAAAATTTTCTTTTTTCATTTCATCCCTCAATTTGTCCATTTATTTTCTTATTCTCAGCACTTTTTAGAAACAAGAAAAAACATAATGTACCTTTAAAAAACAATCCTACCATTTTTCTTTATGAATTTTCTCTTCGTTATATCTGTCTATAGCTTCTTTTTTTACATTGGGATGACCAATGGCAACTATGGCAATAGGAATAATATGCTCGGGTATATCTAAGATTTCTGAAATGATTTCAGAAAATTCCTTTACAGGATGAAGACCGATCCATACAGCACCTAGATTAAGTTCATGAGCTGCTAAAAGCATATTTTGAATAGATGCAGAGCAATCTGCTATCAACGATCCCTCTCTCGACTCCTTTGTTGTATCTCCACACACAACAATTCCACACCCGGCAAGCGGCAATGCTTTTGCATATTTATGACGCTTGGCAATCAATTCCAAAGTCTCACTTTCCTTGACTACAATATATTCTTGAGGTTGAAAATTATGTGCAGATGGCGCTTGAAAACCTGCTCTTAATATTATATCTATGTGTTTATCATTTATAACTTCTCCAGTATACTGTCTAATGCTTCTTCTTGTATTAATAGCTTCAATAACGTTCATTAAATCCCTCTTTTCTTGATAATTTAAAGATATATGAACATTATACTTAATATTCCCTATCAGTCAAAGTATTAGATTGAATTGTATTTTCATATTGCAATTGATTATTAATTAACAATTATGACCATTATTTTCCTTATATCAATTGTATAATGTGAAATTTGGGATTATAATTATATTAACAAATATTAATTTTTATAAGGTGATTATATTGAACGCATTAATGAAAGAAAAACAATTAAATGAATCTTACGAAATTTTATGGAAAAGTCCAAAAGATAGTTTAGCTATATCAAAAAATGTTCTAAAAAATCTTACCAAAGAGGATAATCCACTTTTATTTCTCAAATCATATTTTCACATAAGTCGCGCTTTATGGTTATTAGGCGATTTTACTGATGCTCTAATGTATGCTAATCATTTATTGAAGCAAGCTAAAAAATCAAATAATGATGAATATATTGGAAAATTTCATTATATCACCGGTAATATATATTTATATATGGATAACTTTCACGCTGCATTGGAAAACTACTTAAAAGCATTAAAATATGCAACTAAAGCTGAAGATTTCGAAACACAAAGCTCACTACTGAATAATATAGGTGAAATATATAATAAACTTGAGGATTATGAAAAATCAAAAGCATATTATCAAGACAGTATAGTCATAGGGGAAAAAATTGACAACATGCAAGGCATAGGTATTTGTTATTTAAATTTGGCAGAACTCGCATTTAAACAAAAGAATACTGAAGAGGCACAATCTCTTCTTAACAGAGCATTAAAAATTCACTATGATACTAATGATCACATCGGTATTGCTTATGCCGTTTCT
This sequence comes from Eubacteriales bacterium, assembly GCA_030625575.1. Taxonomy (GTDB): domain Bacteria; phylum Bacillota; class Clostridia; order Peptostreptococcales; family Acidaminobacteraceae; genus DAOURC01. Next base: position 6,125 of record DAOUQP010000083.1, read on the forward strand.
CTTCAATCTGAAATTTTGTACGAAGCAAATGATACAAAAGAAGCTATTGAATTGTTAAAAGAAGCAAAAGTCGTATTATCAGAAACGGAAGATAAATATAATTTGGTTTTAGTTAATAAAAAACTCTTGGACATATATTTAGCAACTGAGGAATTTGATGACTTTGAAGATCTTGCATTAACATCTATTAATATTGCAAGGGAAATTGAATCAAATGAGTTGGTTTCTACAATATCTATTATGCTCTCTGAATATTATGAAAAAAACGACTTGATTCACAAAGCTCTTGAATTGTACAAATATGGCTTCAATTTCAAAATACAAGCGCAAAATGAAAGCATTCAGCAAAAACAAAGAAATGTAGAAATTCAATTCAGAATCAGTGAAGCCGAACATGAAAATGAATTGATTACTCAATATAATGACGTTTTAACATCTAAAAATGAAGAACTCAACAGTCTATATAACAACATCAATATTATCTCAATTATAGGCAAACAAATAACTTCTACCCTAAAAAGTAATGAAATTTACATGAAGACCTATGAATATCTTTTAGAATTGACTTCAATCGATTATTTCGGCATTGTCTTTCTTGATCAGAAAACAAAAAAAATAATTCCTGAATTCTTTGTCGATAAGGGTAAAATCATTAAAAAGAAACCATTTCTCATCAAAGAGAAGAATTCTTTAGCGAGTCATTCAATAATTAATAATAAATCAATATTAGTCGATGATTTCCAGACTGAATATCATCATTACAAAAATCATATTGATGATATTAATATTCATTCTGTTATCTACGTACCAATTGTTCACGGCACTGAGATTTTAGGAGCTATGACAATTCAATCAGAACAAATTGGTGTTTATTCAACTAATGAATTGCATCTCATGGAAGCTTTAAGTTCATATTTTGCTATAGCCATCAAAAATGCTAAAATTTCTGAATCTTTGCAGAAAGAAGTTCTAAAAAGAAAAAATATTCAAACTTCACTAGAGAAACTCAACAGCAAATATTTATCACTTAGTAGAATTGACAGTTTAACAAATATCCCAAACAGAAGACGCCTTCAAGAATTTTTAGAAGATGTCATACATATTCACACAAGAAAACAAATACCTTTTGCAGTTTTAATAATAGATATCGACCATTTCAAAGAATACAATGATAATTACGGCCATATAAAAGGAGACCGGACAATAAAAAAAGTTTCTAAACTTTTAAAAAATTCTATACAAAGAGACTCTGATTTTATTTCTCGCTATGGTGGTGATGAATTCGTTGTTGTACTTCCAGACATTACAATAGAAGGATGTAAAATCATTGCTAGCCGTTTCGCAGAAAACATTAGAAAAAATAAAATCAATCATGGTTATTCTCCAATAAAATCTCATATTACCGTAAGTATTGGCGGCTATTGCAACGTACCTAATGCTGAATCTACTATGGATTCTATTTTACAGGAAGCTGATCGTTTCTTATATCAAGCGAAAGCGTTAGGAAGAGATTCTATAATAATCAATGAAGAAAAAGTTCTATAATATATTTTAAAGGCATTATCAATATATCCCAGTATGATATTATACTGGGATATATTTTATTTCTACAATAAAAAGCGAGAATATATGCCTTTTAAGGAATAATTCTCGCTTGAATATTATTTTCTATCTTTCAAAAACTCCGCCTGTATTAGCTGATGTAACTAGTTTGCTGTATCGTGACAAATAAGTTCCAGGTTCGGCTTTTGAAGGTGGTTGTACCCACTTTTCTTTTCTTACCTTGAATTCCTCGTCGCTGATCTCCAACTTCAATACACGATTCGGTATATTCATCGTAATTGTATCTCCTTCTTCAATCAGGGCAATCGGACCACCCATCATCGCTTCCGGCGATACGTGACCAACTGCAGGTCCTCTAGTTCCACCAGAAAAACGACCGTCAGTAATCAATGCAACAGATTTATCAAGTCCCATTCCACATATTGCAGCAGTAGGATTCAACATCTCACGCATGCCGGGACCTCCTTTTGGTCCCTCGTATCTGATTACAATTACATCGCCTTCTTTGATCTTGTTTCCAAGAATTGCAGCATATGCATCTTCTTCAGAATCATACACTCTTGCAGGTCCGCTATGAACCATCATCTCTTTAGCGACTGCACTTTGTTTAACCACAGCTCCAAGTGGAGCTAAATTACCACTTAGTATAGCAATTCCACCCTCTTTTCCATAAGGATTATCGACAGTTCTTATAATCTTCGGATCCTTGATTCTAGCGTCCTTGATATTTTCCCCTATAGTCTTTCCAGTCACAGTCATCTGATCTGGATTGATAAGGTCATGTTTCATCAATTCATTGAGAACCGCAGAAATTCCACCTGCATTGTCCATATCGTGCATGGAATGGACTCCAGAAGGACTGATTTTAGTTAAGTTTGGAACTTTCTTGCTGACTTTATCGAAATCTTCAAGTTTGAAATCAACTCTGGCTTCATTTGCTATTGCAAGTAGATGAAGCGTCGTATTTGTCGATCCACCAATCGCCATATCGAGTATCGCAGCATTCAAGAAGGCTTCTCTCGTCATTATGTCGCGTGGTTTGATATCATTCATAACCAAATCTACAATCCTCAGGCCTGCTCTCTTGGCCAACTGTTTTCTTCTGCCGAACGGAGCCGGTATCGTTCCATTGCCAGGCAAAGCGATTCCAAGAGCCTCAGCCAATGAATTCATTGTATTGGCAGTGAACAATCCTGCACAACTACCACATGTCGGACAAGAACTCTCTTCAATGACTTGAAGATCGACTGCAGAAATCTTACCTGCATTGAACATTCCAACACCCTCGTAAGCTCCACTGATCAAATCTATCTTCTCGCCGTTGTTCTCACCTTGCAGCATAGGTCCACCACTTATGTAGACTGCAGGAACATTCAATCTTCCAGCTGCCATAAGCATACCCGGAACTATCTTATCGCAGTTTCCAACTAAAACCATTCCATCGAATTTATGTCCCATCATCACAGCTTCTATCGAATCTGCAATAAGTTCACGTGATGCCAATGGATATTTCATTCCACTGTGATTCATTGCGATACCGTCACAGATTCCTATTGCCGGGAACTCCATAGGTGTTCCGCCAGCGGCACTGATTCCCATTTTTACTTGCTTTGCAATCTCATCCAGATGATAGTGACCTGGAATAATTTCATTTTGAGCATTTACAACTGCAATAATAGGCTTTTCAAAATCTTCTGGTATGTAACCCATTGCATAAAGCAACGAACGGTGTCCTGCACGTGCAAGTCCTTTTGTTACTTCATGACTTCTTAGTTTTTTCAAAAAATCACTCCTCATATTTTAAGTATTTCTTATTTATGTATATTGATTAATATAATAGTGAACATATTCTTTAAAGTCAATAAATAATTTAAATATTCTGAAATTTCTTATTTATTTCACTTTAATCTATTGACATACCTATTGACACTCGCTATAATTGACAACAATATAGTTAAATGTTAAGACGGAGACAGTGATTGATTAGAGTTATTCAAGAGAGCTAGTGGTTGGTGCAAACTAGTATAATTAAATCAAAACGATCCCTCCCGAACAGCGGACTGAAGAAACTGTAAGTCTAAGCCGGATGCCTACCGTTATAGGGCTAGAATTGTTTGATTCGATAAAGGTGAGAAATCACGAAATAGGATGGTACCATGGAGATAAAGTCTTTCATTCC
>DAOUQP010000049.1 GCA_030625575.1 Eubacteriales bacterium
AACGCCTCTATCCCTTTTGCTAAAAGCATTAGGGACTACTTTTTTTATAATGTTTAGCTCCATTGACATCAGCATTAATCAGAGTTCCGTCTTTAGATTTATATAAGCCTCTTTTTATTCTCTTACCGGAAAACTTATAATTTGTTTTTTCTTTTTTTCCAAAAATCGGCATGAAATCATCATCTAGAAAAGATGCTTTAGATGTATAACTTTCTTCAGTGATGATTACATTTATACCTTCAGCACTTGCTTTATACGTCAACATTTTAATGAACAATGAATACGGTATTTGAATGAAAGTTTGTTTAACATCTTTTCTTAAAACAACATTTTCCTTAAAATCTTCATTTTTACCGATTATGATAGTATCGATATTCAAACTAACAGCTTCTTTTACGATATTATAAGATGCTTTATGCAAAAAATCTTTTACTTTATCCTTTCTTTTGATATCGAGCCTGGTTAATTGTTTTGATGTGAAATTTCCTTGATTCTCATTTTTTCCTCGTCTTAGAACACCATAGTAATGAGCTCTTGTTTTATTATAATATTGATTTATGCTTTTTATCATTTTGCCATTAACGATAATTGGTTTTTCACCAACATTGTTTACAATAGTTGCAAAATTGTTTACGCCTAAATCAATACCAAAAATTCTTTTAGGTTCATCCATTAATTGTTTTACTGAAACTTCATGTTCAAAAATAATTTCTACAGTATAATAAGTTGGACCAGGTACAATGCGAACTTCTTTTAGTCTTCCATCAGTTTCACCTAATCTCCCAATGCCCAGTTTTTCTTTGGTTTTTGGAAATCTAAGATATTTATCTTCTTTGATTTTACAGGTTTGATTAGTGAAATAGATGATTTTGCGTCCGTTTTTCTTAGCATACCTTGGTGGTTTTGGTCTGCCATTGTATTTAGAAGGATTTTTCTTATAATCACTTAAGCTCTTATAAAAGCTTTTCCAATCTTGAAATACAAGTTTCATTATGTGTTGATTGCTATGAGCTGGCATGTTTTTATAATCAATCTGATTGATTGATTTAAAATATCCATCTAAGATACTGTAATTGAGGTATGAGTTATCTTTATCTAACTCTTCAATGATAGTTGAATCAGAAATATGTTTTCTTGTTTTTGGCGTTTTTTTCAGTTCGCTTTGTTTTCTTTTATTTGCATAATTTACTTTAATTTCGTTGATAAATGGAATATCTCTATTGATACCGTCAATTACTTCGTTTTCATTAGGATATCTATCCTCAGCATCTTTTTGCAGTCCAGAAAAAACTTGTTTTATATGATAATTTGTCACATTGTATAAGTTCTTAGACAAAAGGGAAGCTTTATCACAATAAGGATAAAGTTTATGGCCTTTTTTAATTCTAATACTTTGAGTTCTTAGTATTTTTTCTAGGGCCATACTTTCATCTCCTTATTGCGATTTCTATTCGCTTGCTGTAATATTGCAATACATACAATTTATAATATTAATGTTATTTACTGCTATTTATATTATACTACAAGATATACAAGAACACAAGTTCGTCAGACGAATTCATCCCGCCACTTAAATATTACATATTTTGAAGTGTGGATGTTCTTCTAGATTTTTAGATAAAAAATAAGTTGTCCGATTCATAGGGACAACTTGTTTTGATTTTTAATAACTTTATTATGTGGCTAGTTTTGCTTCTCTATAATTATGAATCATGATTGTCAAAAGTACTATTATTGCTCCTAAAACTGCTATAGAACCAATCTTTTCGCCAGTCAACAAGAATACCCAAACTGGGTTTAATAATGGCTCCAAGACAGGAATGAAGACTGCATCCAATGATGTTAAATGCGGTATTGCCATTGAATAAAATATAAATGAAAGTCCGATTTGAAATATCCCTAGAAATAGTATGCTAAGTATGATTGTCGAGTTGAATTGCTGTGGAAAAATAAAACCAATGCCGACAATAGTTGATATTGTATTTCCGATAAGCGTGATTTCAATAGGTTTTTTTGTGTTTTTATGCTTTGTGATTAAAACCATAGTAGCTAATGAAATACCGCTGCAGACACCTAACATATTTCCAAAAATATGACCTGTTTCAATTCCATCTACAAAGAAGATGGATATTCCAATCATTACAAATAAAACAGCTATTAAATCTTCTTTTCTTGGCTTTTTCTTTAAAAATAATAAAGAGAACAATATTATCCATATAGGCGCCGTAAACTGAAGCACAATTGCATTAGCGGCAGTTGTAAATTTAGTAGCGCTGATATAAAAAAGTGAAAGAGAAGAATAAGCCAATCCACCTAGAAAAGTATGTAAATTCAGTGTTAAAAAAGGCTGTTGTTTTTCTTTTGGTTTAGGTTTTCTATGATCATAAAGCATATATGAAAACACAACTATATTTGCAATCACAGCGCGTCCACCATAAATAGCTAAAGGATGCCATGGAATTAATTTAACAAATAATCCACCCGTACTCCAAAGGACAGCTGCAAACACCATTAATAATATAGCTTTATTTCGATTTTGATTTGTGTTCATCTTTTTCCTCCATAAGTAGCAAATTGAGTGCAATTAAATTATAATGAAAAGTGTGAAGAAGTACAATAGATATTCTAGGAGATGTGAAAATAAATGAACGTGGTATACATACTTGAATGCAGTGACGGAACGCTTTATACTGGCTGGACCAATAACCTGGAAAAAAGACTAGAGGATCATAACTCGGGTAAGGGAGCAAAATATACAAGAGCGAGACTGCCGGTTGTGTTGAAATATCATGAAATATTCTCAACAAAAGAAGAAGCCATGAAAAGGGAATATGCAATCAAGCAATTAAAAAGAGAGAAAAAGATTGAATTGATCAATGAATAATAATGAATGTTTCAAATTTACTCTTTAGTGTATATATAAGATATAAACAATAAAGGAGATGAGAATATGGGATTCAAAGATAAGTTGTCAAAGACATTGAACACTGCAGCAGAGAAAAGCACTGAACTTGCTGGAAAAGCAAAAACAAAGGTAGACATAAGCAGCAAGAAGGGTTCAATAACAACCAAGTACAAGGAAATTGGTACATTGGTTTATGAAGGAAGAATAAACGAAGAAGATGTCAATGAAGATGTTGAAGCATTATGTTTAGAGATTGACAATCTTAAGACTGAAATTGAAGAATTAGAAAGTCAAATCTAAGACTGTTTAAATTAAACAGTCTTTTTAATTGCAATTTATGATAAAATTATATTTGGGTGATATGATGAAAAAAATAATAATAACAACAATTTTAATTATACTAATAAGCATAGCTATAATAGTGGCAAATGTTAATTTTATCAGCGAAATAACAATATTTAATAAAGAAATTTCAGAAATATTCAGCGATGATTTGAAAATTATCATATCTGATGATGTTGAAGAAATCGAGAAGTCCGAATATGAAATTCTTGTTGATTATAAATATAAAGCTGATAAAAAGCATCCTCTTTACATAAGTATTGATGAAGAAATCTTATATTTCATAGATGAAAGAGATAGAAGATGCACTTTTTCAAATGAAATGATAAAAGAAGTTTTATCACTAGATATTTTTAATGATGAATATAAATATGCTGCAGCACCTAAAGCAGAATTCAAAATAAATGATGAAATAACAGATATTGAACCTGTGGAAACAAATTGGAATTTTTTAAAACTAGATGGAAATTTTGAATCAAGCACTAATGCGATATTAGGGCAAGATAAAGATGATATCATAAAGGTAAAAGAGAATGGCTTCTTGGAGCTTAGCTTTGAAACAAAGCCGAAAGAAATACTTGTAGAGACTTCATTAGGCGAGAAATATGCCTTATATGATAATATAATAAAATTTGGAAACATTGAAAAAGAAATTCAGTATGATATCAAGGTAATATGGAATTCTAAAGAGTACTATGGTGAATCGGTTTATATAATCAATGTAATGGTAGATTTGCCATTAGAAGTTGAAATGATTGAAGAAGATATTTATCCAGGAGATTTTATAACTTTATATTTTAAAAATGTAAATCGAGATGAATCTATAACTATAAATCAACCATTTGTCAATAAAACTGACTTATGGGAATATGAGTCAGGTTATATTTCAATAATTCCAATAAATTATTGGATTGAAGAAGGAAACTATACAATTGGAATCGAATCAGACAACTTTGAAAACGTGGTTGAAATACCGGTAGAAATAAAGGATAGAAAATTCAATATACAATATCTTTATATTGATGAGAAGATAGAAGCTGAAACGAGAACTGAAGATGCATATGAAGAATTCGCTTTATATATGAATCCAGCAAGAGAAACTTCATCGAAGGAGGCATTGTTTGAAGGATTGTTTATTCAACCCGTTGAAGGTAGAATTTCAACAGAATTTGGAATGTATCGTTATGTCAACGACAGCATGACATCATACCGACATTCAGGAATCGACATAGCGATAGCTAAGGGAACACCCGTAATGGCTACTAATAATGGGGAAGTTAAATTAGCAAGGAGTTTGACATTGACAGGCAATACAGTAGTAACAGATCACGGTCTTGGAGTTTTCAGCGTGTATTATCATTTGGACTCGCTCAATGTTGAAGAAGGGCAATACGTCAATAAAGGCGATATCGTTGGAGAAGTGGGGACAACAGGTTTTTCTACTGGTCCACATCTACACTGGACCATGTCGTATTATAAAACAAATTTAGATCCATATTTATTTATGAGAAAGGAAATAATTACAGATATCTTCAATTAGTAATTTTCATTTAAATGGAGTGATAATAATGGTCCAAAAATGTTCATGGTGCCTAGGTAATGAATTATATGAGAAATATCACGATGAAGAATGGGGAGTTCCTGTTCATGATGAATCGGTTCATTTTGAGTTTTTGTTGCTTGAATCAGCACAAGCTGGGCTAAGCTGGTTGACTATTCTTAAAAAGAGAGAAAATTATAGAAAAGCTTATGATAATTTCGATTACGAAAAAGTATCGAAGTATGATGAAAAAAAGATTGAAGAATTGATGAATAATCCGGGGATCGTTAGAAACAGAAGAAAAATAGAAGCATCAATAAAAAATGCAAAAGTATTTATAGAGATTCAAAATGAATTTAGGTCTTTCGATAAATATATTTGGTCTTTTACTGATGGAAAGCAAGTAATCAATCATTTTAAAGATATTGAAGAAATACCGGCGAAATCTGTTCTTTCAGAGACAATCAGTAAAGATTTAAAGAAAAGAGGTTGTTCATTTCTAGGACCAGTGATAATGTATGCTCATTTACAGGCAGTTGGAATTATCAATGACCATATAATGGATTGTTTCAGATATGAAGAAGTTCAAAAATAATACATACGACAATAAATATTATTAAAAGGGGAATGTCATGGAATATATATTGATATTAGCTGCTGGATTAGCTGCTGGATTTATTAACACAGTAGCTGGTGGAGGTTCATTGATTACATTGCCAATTCTTATATTCATGGGACTTCCATCTGCAACAGCTAACGGAACAAATAGAATAGCGCTAATGGCGCAGAACATTTCTGCAATTGCTAATTTCAAGCGAAAAGGTTTTTTTTATCCAAAACTTGTTTTTTTATTAGGTTTACCCGCAATTATAGGATCAATTATAGGATCGAATATTGCAGTTAATCTTCCCGATGAGATTTTTAATAAAACGTTGGGTATAGTTATGATTTTTGTTTTAATTTTAATTGTTATTCGACCAGAAAAAAAATTCTTGAAGAATCAAGAATTTGAAGAACTGATAGGTAAAAGAAAAATAATATCATTAATTGTATTTTTTTTCATCGGTATTTACGGTGGGTTTATTCAAGCAGGAGTCGGTTTTATTTTAATTGTCAGCCTTTCTCTGATTACCGGACTATCATTAGTAAAAATAAACAGTATCAAAGTTGCAATAATTGCCATGTATACCGTATCAGCACTTATAATTTTCATTATAAACGGCAATGTCGATTGGGGATTAGGAATACTATTGGCAATAGGCAATAGCACAGGGGCGTATTTAGGAAGCAATTTTTCAGTTAAAAAAGGTGACAAATACATACAAGCAGTTATAACAATAGCTGTGGTAGTAATGGCAGGTAAATTATGGGGATTTTGGTTGTAGCACGAGATGTTTGGAGGGGATCTAAATGAAGATAATTGATTTATCACATATTATTAAAGAAGAAATGCCGGTTTTTCCTGGAACAGATAAACCTATATTAGAAGAAGCCAATACTATAGAAAAAGATGGATTCAAAGAGACTCTAATTAAAATGTATTCTCATACTGGAACTCATATAGATGCGCCGGCACATATGCTGACGGGAGGGTTGCACTTGGATGAAATGAGTATTGATAGTTTTATCGGACTTGCAACCATTATAGATGTTTCCAGTCTTGAAACTATTGAAATCAAAGATTTAGAACCATTTATCGAGTTGATTGAGAATGTAGATTTTGTTATATTTAAAACAGGATATGAAAAATATTGGGGATTGAATGAATACTTTGGAAAGTTTCCTACTTTATCGAAGGAATCGGCAAAGTGGTTGGTAGATTATAACCTTAAAGGAATAGGAATGGATGCAATATCGATTGATCCAATGGATTCTGTTGATTTCCCTGTTCATTTTGAACTTTTTAAACATAACATGATCAGCATTGAGAATCTAACTAATCTAGATAAGATAGAAAATGAAATATTTACCTTAAGTGTTCTTCCTCTAAGAACCAATAAAGCAGATGGTTCGCCAGTAAGAGCAATAGCACAAATATTGGAGTGATATGATATGAATAAAAAAACTTATTTTATTATAACTTTACTACTTATTATGATTTTATTGACTGGATGTCTGCCAGGCAATGATAAATATGAATTTTATCGTTCAGCTGGATTTCTATCTGGAATATGGCATGGATGGCTAGCTCCGTTGTCGTTGATCATTTCGTTTTTTAATGAAAATGTTCATATGTACGAGATAAACAATACAGGTTTTTGGTATGATTTTGGATTCTATATGGCGATAATCAGCGGATTTGGGGGATTGTCATTAAGTAGAAAGAAAAAGAAAAAATAGTTGATGGGGGAATATTAATGAGAGAGAAATATTTAAATAGATTGATTAAAATAATAAACAATGCGAATCTAGATGCAGCACTTATTGTGCCATCGGACAATCTAAAATTTTTGACAGGTCATTCACCATACCTATGTGAGAGATTTCAGGGTCTATTCGTTAAAAAAGATGGCAGTTATTTTTATTTTTGCAATCTACTTACCAGAGATGAAGCAAAAGGTTTCATTGGAGAAGATAAAGTCTACAGTTGGTTCGATAATGAAGTATTTACCGATGTATTAAAAGATGTTTTTGAAAAAGAAGGATTGATAGGTTCCAATATTGCAGTTAACTCTACAGCTAGGGCTTTTAATATTCTGGATATATCAAATAATATGGATGTGAAATTTGTAAACGGAAAAGAATTATTTGAAGCTATTACACTGTATAAGTCTGAAGAAGAGATTGATTTACTCAGAATTGCAGCTCATAAGACTGATAAAGTAATACAAAAGACAATTGATTTCATTAAACCTGGTATAAAAGAACTTGATATAAAAAATAAAATATTTGAATATTTTAAAGATGAAGATATGGAACCTGAATTTGCAATAGTGGCTTCAGGAGAGAATAGTGCATATCCTCATTATGCAGATTATGACAGAATTATTGAGCCAAACGACATAATAATATTAGATATCGGTGGAGTTTATAAAGAATTGAATTCAGATATGACTAGAATGGTTTTCATTGGAAAACCTACCGAAGAAATGAAAAAAGTCTATGACATTGTACTTGAAGCAAATTTAGCAGGTGAAAAAGCTGCAGAAAAGGGTGTTAGCGTTAGGGATGTAGATAAAGCCGCTAGAGAAATTATTGAAAATGCAGGATATGGTGAATACTTCACAACTAGACTCGGCCACGGCATAGGCTATAGTACTCATGAAGCTCCCTATATCAAACAAAGCAGCGACTTGGTATTAGATACAGCGATGGCTTTCAGCATTGAACCAGGGATATATATGCCGGGTAAATTCGGTGTTAGAATTGAGGATATTGTTGTTCTTTCTAGAAGTGGAAAAGAAGTATTAAATCTTACATCCAAGGATATGAAGATAACATATTGAGGTAATACAATGAGAAAAATATATTTGGTTTTCATACTGTTAATGCTTTTTCTATCAAATGCATATGCAGATGAAACTTATGATGATGTTTTAAAAGAACATAAAATAGATATTGATAGGAAATACAATACAATTAGGCTTATTGCAGTAGGAGATATTATGATGCATATGCCTATTGTCAATGCGTCGAAAAATGGACTGGGATATGATTTCACTGATATTTTTGAACAAGTTGGCAGTTTGATTAAAGTAGGGGATATTGCAATTGCAAATCTTGAAACTACTATTACCGAGTCTAGAGATGAGTACAGTGGATATCCTAGATTCAAATCTCCTGTGGAGTTGATTGGAAATTTAAAAGGAGCAGGATTTGATGTACTGACAACTGCCAACAATCATTCATATGATAATGGTGATTATGGGATCGACACAACAATAAAGGTTATTGAAGAAAACAAATTACATCATACAGGAACTTTTAGTGATTCAAAGAATCATCCTTTAATAATGGATGTAAAAAAATTAAAAGTTGGTATAGTTTCTTATACATATGGAACTAATGGTTTAAGAGCTGATAATGATTATATGATAAACTATATCGACAAAGATAGAATCAGAGAAGATTATGAAAAATTAATAGAAACAGAAACTGATATTCAGATAGTCTCTTTACATTGGGGAACAGAATATCAGTCTAAACCTGACAATTTTCAAATAGAAATTGAAAGTTTTGTACATGACCTTGGTTTTGATATTGTTTTAGGGTCACATCCTCATGTTATTCAAGAAGCAAGGCAAGATAATGATTATTTTTCAATATTTTCTATGGGAAATTTTATTTCAAATCAAAGAGATGGTTATAAAGACTTAGGGGTAATTGTCGATTTGGTTATTGAAAAATATTCTGATGAAATAATAATTAGAAGTGTAAAGTTGATACCAACCTGGGTCAATAAATACGATAACGGTGCATTGGCTTATAAAATATTACCGTTAACACAAAATGAAGGTATAAATTTTTATTTGGATCAGAATGAAAAAGAACATATAAATCTCCTTATAAGAAGATTTACAAATATGTATAGTGAAGCAAACTGATACAATAACTTAATTTTGAAGGTGATTTAATGAAACTTTGGAATAAATTAATAGTGACGTTTATAATATTTGGATTGATAAGCGTAATATTGACTGTTGCTTTTGTAGATAAAATAATAATGAAAGATTATTATTTTTTAGAAGAGCAAAATTTAGAAGAAGAATATTCTGTATCTCTAAATAGCATAAATACTATGATTAAGAAACTTGAGATAATTTTAGTGGATTGGGCTAGATGGGATGATACTTACTACTTTGTTGAAAATGAAAATGAAGAATACATAAAATCCAATATTGTAAAGTCGACATTCATTGATTTGGAGATGAATTATATTGCGATTCATGATATTGAAAACAATTTAATTTTTGCGAATGAATATGATTATGAGGATGAAGAATTAGTAAATATACCTATAGAAATTATCGAAACTATAGAGAAAGCCGAAATTGGAAATAGCGTAATGTTGATTGATGGAAAAACACTAATTGTCTCAAAAGAATTTATTACTGATAGTGAAAGCGATTTTGATCCAAATGGAACAATAGTATTTGCTTACTATTTAGATAATGAAATAATCTATGAGTTAAACAATGAACTACATATGGATATCCATTTAACTGAAAATTCTACTAGAGAATTCAACGATGAAAAATTTGTAATTAGAGATAATGATAATTCCATTGTTTCATTTTATATTCCTTATGCAAATTCGGAGAGGGTTATTAAAGCTGAGGTTATAGTACCAAATAGTATAAGTGAATTGGGGAAAAAAAGTGTAAGTAAAATAACAAATTATATTGTTTTGTTATTTATTATTTTATTAATCTCGCTTTATTATGGACTTGACATAAATATTGTAAAAAGATTAAAACATTTAAGTTCGCAAGTTACTAAAATAACTGTAAGTAAAGACTTGGAATTGAGAGTAGATGTGAATAACCTGGATGAGGTTACCACTTTACAAAAAAATATAAATTTTATGCTTGATGATAGAAAAAACTTGAATGACGAATTAGTGAAACATGCAACTTTGGATATTATGACGGGTTTATTCAACAGAAGAGTAGGTGAAGAAATATTAGGAAATCTAATAAAATCTGCAAAAGAAAACAAAACTAAATTCAGCATTTGCTTTATCGATATCAATAATTTAAAAACTGTTAATGATGAGCTGGGACATAATACAGGTGATGATATGATCATTAATCTAGCCGGAATAATCAAATCGAATATTAGAGAAAATGATTTGATCTGTCGCTTGGGTGGAGATGAATTTTTATTGGTTTTTCATGATTATAATAGTAATCAAGCAGAATTGGCTATAAAAAGGATTAATAATAGAATTGACGAGTTCAATAGGATAGAGAATCATAAATATAAATTAAGTGTCAGTGTGGGGATTGAAGAGTATGACGGAATATCTACTATGCATGAATTGATAAAAAATGCAGATGCAAAAATGTATTATGAAAAAAAGAATAAAAGAAATAAAAATTATAATTCATAAAATAATAAAAGATATCTATTTAAAGATATCTTTTATTCAAGAGAAATTATTTAATTTTCACAGCAGTTCCATATACTAAAAGCTCTGCTGCACCTTGCATGATATTCGAGGTTGCAAAACGAATATTGATGATAGCATCGGCACCTAACTCCTCAGCCGATTTGACCATTCTACCAAGAGCTACTTTTCTAGCACTTTCCAGCATTTCAGTATATTCAGTTATTTCGCCGCCGACAATAGTTTTAAAGCCAGCCAAAATATCTTTTCCTATATGTTTCGATTGAATAGTGCTTCCTCTAACAATACCCAAAGCTTCAATTATTTCAGCACCTGGGATAGTATCAGTATTGACTAAAATCATCTTCTTCCTCCTTATCCTTTTTGCGATCTTTATAGTGATTGACAATGATAAGTATAATTCCTGTTAAAATCAGTGTAAAAGCTATTTTTACCCATAAAGAAACCTCGCTAGAAATAAAAATAGAAGACAATGAGTAAAAAACAATAATTATTATACCAATGAAAAAAGCTGTTAAACCTAATTTTTTCAAACAATCACATCCTTTAGATTTATTCAGTAATTTAATACCCTATAAATATAAGTTTAAAATAAAAAATTCAAAAGATAAAGAAATAATTACAATTTGAAAACTTTGGCAATAACGTTTATTGCTCTATCTAGGTCATCACTATGAACAGTATAAGAAATACTGATTTCAGATGTTGTCACTTGATAAAAATGAATGTTGTTTTCTGAAAACACATCGAATAATTTAGAAGCAACTCCCGACTGAGAAATCATTCCTACACCAACCACTGACAATTTTATAAGTTCATCGTTAAAGGAAAAATCGCAACTAGGCATTTCGTCTTTCAAATCTATAAGTACAGCTTCCAAATCATACAAATCATCTTTTTCTACTGTAAAAGAAATGTTGATTTGATTATTATGTGGGGCAGTCTGTGAAATCATATCAACTATTATATTTTTACTGGCAATTTTCGAGAATATTCTTGCAACGTTACTTGCATCAAATGGAATATCCGATACCGATACCATAAGTATATTTTCATTAATCGACATTCCTGTAACAGCTTTCTTTTCCATATTATCATCATACTCCTTTACAATTGTACCTGGTACATCCATGGTATTTAATCCGATGAAGATAGGCACTTTATATTTATGGGCCATTTCAATAGCTCTTACATCGATAATTCCAGCCCCCAGGCTGGCCATTTCCAACATCTCATCATAATCCAGCGATTCTAATTTTTTTGCTTTAGGATATTTTCTAGGATCTATAGAATAAACCCCATCAACGTCTGTATATATTTCACAAGAAGCGTTTAATATGGCTGCTAATGAAACTGCAGTCGTATCAGAGCCACCTCTACCAAGAGTTGTTATATCGCCATTTTCTGTTACGCCTTGAAAACCTGCCACAACTATTATTCTATCTTCAGAAAGATAATTCAACATATTATCTTTATCAATAGAATTAATTCTAGCCTTTGAATGAGTTGAGTCTGTTTTAATACTGACTTGAGAACCGGTCATAGAAATCGATTTACACCCAAGCGCATTTATCGCCATGGACAGTAGAGCGATAGTGACTTGTTCGCCAGTAGAAAGTAGCATATCCAATTCCCGCTTGTCTGGATTAGGAGTAATTAATTTAGCCATATTCAATAGTTCATCGGTACTTTTACCCATTGCAGAAACGACAACAACCAAGTTTTCGCCTTGTTTTTTTCGATTCACTAATTTCTTGGCGATGCTTTGTATTTTTTCTATCGATCCAACTGAGGTTCCTCCAAATTTTAATACATTAATCTTCATAGTGAATAATTCCTCCCATTAAAAAAGCTATAGGCATAAGGAAACCTATAGCAAATAAACTATACTTTCCCCATATGTTATACAGCACCTCTTAAATACCTTGGGTAGGTAGGTAAGACAGTTTTATGCCTATTAAGCATAATCCCAACGATTCATCAATCATTTCGGCAGAATCCCATTTCCTATAAAAGTACTTATGTCATCCGCAGCCTCTGTATAACACAGATATTAATTTTTATTAATATAACAAACTATTAAGAATATGTCAAATATTTATACACGCATGTTAATATATATAAAACTATTATGGGTATAAAAAGTATAGAAACAAGTATGAATGAAAAGGTAGTGAAAAAAATGAAAATCAACTATAAGTTAATTATATTATTTCTAATGATAATCAGTTTGACTTTTGCAGGATGCAGTAATATTGCAGTTGAAAATGGTGAATATCGAAATTTCACAGGAGAGATAAACGGTGATAATCTACTTGAAGTAATAGAAGAATTAAGTAGTGATATTTACCAAGGAAGATTGGTTGGAACAAAAGGCAATGAACGAGCGATGGATTATGTGATAAATCGATTCATTGATAATCAAGTTGATTTCAATGAAATAATTGGAGATTATGTTCAAGATTATTATCAACTTGTAAATATGAATGAATCGGAAATGCTTGTAGAAATATTAAATCATGATGATGAAGCGACAACGCGGTTTATTCCTTATGAAAACTATAGAGAAGCTCTTTTTTATCCCGAATGTGACAACAATGTTGAAGGAATTGCTGAAATGATATTGATAACAAATGTTGATCAATTAAAGAATAATACTGAAATGCTTAAAGATAAATTCTTGATAATCCACAAATCTTTGATAACGAGTTCAAACCTTTACGAATTGTTCAAGTATGCTGATAATGCAGATGCAATCGGGATAGGATTCAATAGGGACAATAAATACAATGATATCTATTATGTAAAAAGCAGAAGCATGACTAAAGAAGTTCATATAAATGGTTTTGATTATGAAAACGGTATAGCTTGTTTTTATTTTGACGATCCTTCTATGAGCGTTTTAGAATCAGCATGTGAAAACAATTACAAAATTCACTTTGATTTGAATTTCCAGATGGAAAGAGTAAAAACCGGAAATATCATTGCTGAAATCAAGGGTAACCCAGGAAACGAAACAATAATTGTCGGTGCACATCTCGATCATATCGGATCAAATAACGAAGGAGTATTTTATCCCGGAGCACTTGACAATGCATCTGGAATATCGACTCTAATAGAAACTGCAAGAATTGTAAAAAATTCAAAAGAAACTCCAAAGAAAAATATCGTGTTCATCGCTTTTAATGGTGAAGAAGTTGGTTTGATCGGCTCGAGGAATTATACTATGGACCCTGTATATGATCTCGATTCTACTGAAATGATCAATCTAGATATGGTGGGAAGTGAGAGAGTTGGTACACTGAGCATTGAATCAGGCGGTTATGCTTCAAATGATTTAAGAGATGATCTGATAGAAATTGCAGATGATAATGATATGGAAAACGACTTTGGAGAAAACGGCGGAAGCGACCATGTGAATTTTGCTATTGGTGGAGCTGAAGCAGTAATGCTGATAAATTACGATCTGAGTGATATCCACACTCCATTAGATACAGTATCAAGAAATATAGATATAGAATACTTAAAGGAAATCGTCGATCTTATTCTAGAATATATAGATAAAACGGCGTATTGAGTTGAATTTGTATTCGTTTCAAATGTTTAGAGTAGTTATTGTAATTTATATAAAAATTTAATATCATTTGATTGAGATGTAGGTTTTATGCATAGTTGAATAATCAACTAATTTGAAATGGAGGATATATTGAAAGGATTAATTATAAAATCACCTTAGATTGATTTGATTCTTGAAGGGAAAAAAACATGGGAAATAAGAGGAACCAACACACAAATAAGAGGAAGAATTGCTGTAATAAAGAGCGGTTCAGGAACAATCATAGGCACGGTTGAGTTAACCGACAGCAAAAAAATATCTTTGAAGGAATACAAAAGTGGTGAATGTTATCATTGTGTACCTGAAGAAGATTTAGTCGATGCACCTTATAAGAACACACATGCATGGATTATGAAAAATCCAATCATATTCGATAAGCCTATTTCGTACAAACATCCGATGGGTGCAGTTATATGGGTGAATTTATTTGATTTTATTATTGATTAGTGTAAATTAATATACTTTTCAATTGTCATGCTTTCATAGTATGATACTTAAGAGGAGTTGATCTAGTGAAAAAAGTTATTCTAGAT
>DAOUQP010000214.1 GCA_030625575.1 Eubacteriales bacterium
GATGAAAAAAACGGAAGGATTTTCTCAAAAACACTCAATTTTATCGCGACATTTCCACCTAGAATTTTATCTGTTTCAAAAGGTTCCCTATCTAAAAAGTTATCAGGAATAAAACAATTATGGAGATTGTGATTCATTATATATTCATAAGACGCTTTTTTTTGAATCCCCATAAACAATTGATCCATACCAACAAAATCAATAGGCGGAATAATATAATATCCAGAATAATCACTAGTGGTTATAGATACATCGTCACGCTTCAAGTACTCTAAATGCCTGCCGATAAAGTCTATTTCCACTCTCTCCACATATTCATCTCTTTGAACCAACAGTTCAGGGTAAACATCTGTATCTATAAAAACAAGTACATCAACCCCGGTCAGCATTCCTTTCATTATCACGTTATTTCTGTTCTTCCCATATGGAACCATCCCGCTTTCATCTACTATCTTGCAATTAAGCAAATTTTTAATAGACTCCTCAGACACCCCCATATCATTCAACTGATGGCACATTCCATCTATATCGTTGATTTTTATAATTTCTACATTTACCCTCTTCCTTAACCTCTCGACTACCTCTTTATCGATATTTCTAGAATATGTAATTATAACGCTATATATTGGATGGGAGTATTTCTCTGCGTTGTCTAAAAATTTATCTATCGAATCCGTTTCTACTAAATCTTTTGTTATCACCCCAAATGATATCTTCATTAGAACTCCCCTTCCGTTTTTTGCTAGGCCCTTTATAGATACCCTATTTAAATATTTTTTTAACATAATTATTTAAAATCACTATAGTTCAAAAAAGACAAATTACATCAAACGATTCAATAGCCAACATTAAACATATTCAAATAACCATCAAAAGAATATGTTGTAGAAAGGTGACTATGATTATGAATTCGTTCAAGAATGAAAAATTGAGACAATCAAGTGTGCCAATGAACATAGTTAAGCTAATCGGAAAAATAAATGAGTATAAAGGAAAGCAAGATTCATATATAAGACAATCACCTCAAATATTAGAAAAGCTAAAAGAAGTAGCAATTATACAAAGTACAAAGGCTTCAAATAGTATAGAAGGAATTGTTATAACTGATCAAAGACTGAAAGTTATAATGAATGACAACACAGACTTAAAAGACAGATACGAGGGAGAAATAGCAGGATATAAGGATGTTTTAAATACAATTCATACATCATATGATGGAATACCAATCAATTCCAATATAATACTGCAATTACATCGCGACCTATACAAATATATATCAACTCAAGGTGGAGTTTGGAAAAATCAAGATAATATAATAAGTGAAGAATTACCAAACGGAGAAAAATTCATTAGGTTCAAGTCCGTTTCTGCTTATGCAACCAAAGGAGCGATAGAAGAGCTATGTGAATTGCTAAATGATTCAATAAGTACAGATGAAATAGAACCACCCATATTGACAGGTACGTTTATTTTAGATTTTCTTTGCATTCATCCATTTAATGATGGAAATGGCAGAATGTCCAGATTGTTGACA
>DAOUQP010000002.1 GCA_030625575.1 Eubacteriales bacterium
AAACGAACAAAAAGCAATATTAAAAAAATAATTTACTTAGCGTAGCGGTTATGCCTGTTGTCTTAGCGAATTGACAGAGAAATTATATAGGAGGGCATAATTGTGAAAAAATTATATGTTTTATTAATGTCTTTAATGTCACTTGTTTTAGCTGGCGGATCTCAGTGGATGTGGAGATAGATTTTATTTGGGCGTTGATCTTTTATATAGATTAAGGGGACTTGATATGAATAAAAATGCAAAATTATATACAATTAGTATTATGTTATTGAGTTTGTTAATAATAGTTATAAATTTGTTGGATTATTCGATTAATTATTCTTATCAAGAAATATTGGCATTTATTTTTGCAGTAATTATTGTTGAAATAATATCTATAGAAGACACAAAATTTAGCAGTATTTCGTTTTCGTTTGCTATTTATTTTACAATTTTGGTAATTTTCGATTCTTTTACTGCTGGACTTATAGTTTATATTGGAGTAATTTTTTCTGTTTATGAATCAGATGGTAAATATAGACACATTTTCAATAGTTCTTTATTTAAAAGATTATTTAATGCTTCCAGTTATTTTATTACAGTTTATTTAAGTGGAATGGTTTATCACGACATAGATAAATTTGATGTTTTAAGAGTTAGTGAATTTGGTGTTTTGGCGTTAATTGTAACTGTATTAGTCTATCTCTTCATTAATTCAGCAATCTTTATGGGCCTGTTTGCCATTCTAAGTAAAATGAGTATGAAAGACATGATATTAAAGAACATTTGGGCATTGAAGAGCTTTTTTACTCTATCACCACTAGGCATCATGATGCTCTTGTTTTATACAAGTTATGGTTGGTTTGGACTATTGTTGTTCTTTGGTCCACTATTCCTTGCAAGATATTCATTCAAGTTATACTTGAATATGAAGACTATATATTTTGAGACAATAAAAGCTTTGACTAAAGCAATAGATGCAAAAGATGAGTATACTAAAGGTCATTCTTTCAGGGTTGCCGAGTATGCTGTGATGATTGGTAAAGAACTGAAAATGAGTGAACCGAGATTAGAGATACTGAAAACTGCAGGACTTTTACATGATGTGGGCAAGATAGGTATCAGCGATAATATATTGCTTAAGCCAGGTAAGCTATCTACTGAAGAAATGGACGAAATAAAAAATCATCCAAATATAGGGGCTAAAATTATTGAGGATGTAGAGTTTCTTGATAAAGCTCGAATTTATATCAGTCAACATCACGAAAGGTACGATGGAAAAGGTTATCCGAATAATGTTAAAGGAGAGGATATGCCTCTAGAATCTTGTGTTTTGTCTGTTGCAGATGCTTTTGATGCGATGACTACCGACAGAGCGTATAGAAAGGCTCTTTCTGAAGACAAGGCAATTCAAATACTTATAGAGGAGAGAGAAAAACAATTTTCTCCAATAGCTGTAGACGCTATATTGTCCCTTAAAAAGAATCAAGGAAGTGTTATTATTTATGCTGATTGAATCTATTGTTTTTGCATTGATTTTAGGGCTGATTTTAGGCGGAAAATTGAAAAATTTAGAAAAGATAAAACTAGAAAAAATATATTTAGTTTTTATTGCTTTCTTTATCGAGTACATTGCTGGTGTTTTGATTAATAGCGACAACATTTCTTTGAGAGAAAGTATTTTTGCTTATACATATAACATTCAATTGTTAGTATATATATTGTTGATGGTATTTTTTATTTTTAATTTCAAGTATCTTGGAATAAAGTTTCTTGCATTTGGTAGTTTTCTTAATTTTTTTGTTATTCAGATCAATAAAGGATTTATGCCAGTTGATATGCATTTAGCTATGAAATTAGGATATTATAATTCGGTGAAGTATTTGGAGCTTGGAAAGGTATTTGGGCATAAGATATTGAATACCGCTAATGATACTTGGATTATATTAGCGGATATCATTGATATACCACCACCTTATTTTTTCCCGAAGTCGATTAGCATTGGAGATATAGTTATTGGTTTCGGTGTGTTTTTTTTACTGTTCTTAAATATGTTTTATTCTAAAAATGAGAATCATCCTATATAATGGTTAATGGAGGGGTTAAATGTTTATTGAAGCGATGATTTTGGGATTGGTGATATCTTTTCTACGAGGGGGAAGAATGGATAACATTGAATATCTCAATATTAAGGGTTGGTATTTAATTATCATTGGAGTAGTACTACAATTAGTTTCTGTATTTCTTACGAAGTATTCATTTGCTATATATATTCAACTGATTGGTATTATTTTTGTTCTTATTGTAGTAGTACTGAATATTAAATTGCGAGGATTTTGGTTGATGTTATTTGGGGGAATGCTAAATTTTCTTGCAGTGATTTTAAATGGTTATAAAATGCCTGTAAATCCTATTATTATTGAAAACAATAAATTATCAAGCTTTATGGACATGATTATTGATGGTGAAATCATAAATTATATATCAACTTCGGTTGGCGGTTGGTCAGCCATGTTAGGTAAAATAATGATGACACCTCAATGGTACCCCTTTCCTAAAATGTTATCTGTTGGAGATATCGTTATATCCATTGGAATTATATGGTTTATATATGGAGAGACAAAGAGAAAGAATTATCGTAAAGAAAGTAAAATGGTACAGTATACATATAAATCAAGGATTTGAGAAAACTCAAGTCCTTTTTTTGTGTTATAATGTACTGTAGTTGCAAAATAAGAGGAGATGAAGAAAATGGGTTTATTAGATAAAATATTTAATTCTTTTAATGAACGTGAAATCAAAAAAATGATGGATACAGCTGAAAAAATTATTCAGCTTGAAGAAAAATATATTTCAATGACAGATGATGAACTTAAAAACATGACAAGTGTTTTTAAAGAAAGACTTACAAATGGAGAAGTATTGGATGATCTATTAATAGATGCCTTTGCTGTTGTACGTGAGACTTCAAGAAGAACGATAGGACTTGTTCACTATCCTGTTCAGTTGGTCGGTGGTATTGTTCTACATCAGGGACGAATTTCTGAGATGAAAACTGGAGAAGGTAAGACTCTAGTTGCAACTTTGGCAGTGTACTTGAATGCTTTAGATGGCAGGGGAGTACACGTAGTTACAGTTAATGATTATCTAGCTTCTAGAGATAAAGAATGGATGGGCAAAATATATGAGTTTTTAGGATTGACTGTTGGAGTCATCACAAATGATATTAGAGGGGAACAGCGGATACAGGCCTACAATGCTGATGTTACGTATGGTACTAATAATGAGTTCGGTTTTGATTATTTAAGAGATAATATGGCAATATTTAAAAAAGATAGATCTCAAAGAGAGTTGAATTACGCAATTATCGATGAGGTAGATAGCATATTGATCGATGAGGCTAGAACTCCGTTGATTATCTCTGGACCAGGAAGAAAATCTACTAATATGTATAAAATCGCAGATATGTTTGCTCAGATTTTAAAAAATGAGATAGATGTAACGATAGATGAAAAAGCAAAATCAGTGATATTGACTGAAGAAGCCGGCATTGAAAAAGCTGAAAAATATTTTGGAGTTGAAAACATAACGGATCCATCAAATCTAGAAATTTTCCATCATATAAATCAAGCGTTAAGAGCAAGGTTTATTATGAAGAGAGATGTCGATTATGTTGTAAAAGATGGCGAAGTTCTGATTGTAGATGAATTTACTGGTCGTTTAATGAACGGGAGAAGATATTCTAGTGGACTACACCAGGCAATAGAGGCAAAAGAAGGTATTGAGATTAGAAAAGAATCACAAACGTTAGCAACAATTACTCTGCAAAATTATTTTAGAATGTATAATAAACTAGCGGGCATGACTGGTACGGCAAAAACTGAAGAAGATGAATTCAAGCATATTTACAATATGGATGTTCTCGTAATACCTACGAATAAGCCTGTTGTTCGTGAAGATAGTAGTGATGTTGTCTATAAATCTCTTCAAGGTAAATTTAAACACGTTGTTGAAGAAATCGAGGAAAAACACACAAAAGGACAACCGATGCTTGTCGGTACTATTTCGATTGAGACATCTGAATATATAAGTAAGCTTTTAAAGAATAAGGGCATTAAACATCAGGTGCTTAATGCAAAGCACCATGATAAAGAGGCTGAAATAGTTTCTCAAGCAGGACGCTTTGGTGCAGTGACAATTGCCACAAATATGGCTGGTAGAGGTACTGATATTGTTTTAGGTGGTAATGCTGAGCATTTAGCTAAAAAAGAATTGATTAGAAAAGGTTATGAATCACATGTTATCAGCACTGTCGATAATTATGCCGAAACCAGTGATGAAGAAATCATCAAGGCTAGAGAAGAGTATTTGAATTATTTAGGCGAATTTAAAAAGACAACAAGTGAAGAAGCTGAAAAAGTTAAAGAAGCCGGTGGACTTCACATAATTGGAACTGAAAGACATGAATCGAGGCGGATAGATAATCAGTTGAGAGGACGTTCTGGACGTC
The DNA here is from genome assembly GCA_030625575.1 of Eubacteriales bacterium. Lineage (GTDB taxonomy): Bacteria > Bacillota > Clostridia > Peptostreptococcales > Acidaminobacteraceae > DAOURC01. The sequence continues at coordinate 4,490 of DAOUQP010000002.1, forward strand.
AGGGAGACTCAGGATCATCACGTTTTTATCTATCGTTGGAAGATGATTTATTAAGACTCTTTATGGGTGATAATGCAAAGACAGTTTTGGATAAATTTGGTCTTGATGAAGATATGCCGATTGAGGCTAAGATTTTAAGTAAATCCATTGAAGGCGCTCAGAAAAAAGTGGAAGGTAGAAACTTCGGCATTCGTAAACACGTCTTGCAGTATGATGATGTAATAAACAAACAAAGATCGATTATTTATAATGAGCGTAATAAGGTGTTAGAGGGTGAAAACCTTAAAGAACATATTTGGAATATGGTTGATGATATTGTAGATGACTCTATAGAAATATATACTTCTAATTCAAAATTTCCTGAAGAATGGGATTTGAAAGCATTAAACGAGAATTTGCATCAATATTTCTTGTCGAAGGATTGTTTAATCTTTGATAATATTGAAGATATCGATAAAGAAATACTAAAAGGTAAAATAACAACTTCTGCTGAAAAAGCTTACATGGCGAAAGAAGAAGAAATAGGACTTGATAGAGTTAGAGAACTTGAAAGAATTATCTTGCTTAGAATTGTTGATAATCAATGGATAGATCATATAGATGCAATGGATCAATTGAAACAGGGAATTGGATTAAGAGCCGTAGGTAATGAGAATCCTGTGACGGCATATCAAATAGAGGGATTCCAGATGTTTAATGAGATGATTAATAATATTAAAAAGGAAACAGTGAGATTTGTATTTAATGTACAAGTGAATACCAGTTTTGAAAATCAAAAGGTTATTCAAGAAGACAAGAAAAAAATTGAATCTGTAACTAAAAAGGCAAAGGTAGGACGAAACGATCCTTGTCCTTGTGGAAGTGGATTGAAGTATAAAAAATGCTGTGGAAGAGATTTATAGGTGATATGATGTTAGATCAAAAATATAATAATGATATAGTTAAATTTGAAGAAAAATTAAAAGAATTGAGGGTTTCTCTTTGACTTAGATGTCAAGAAACAAAAGGTTGAGGAGATAGATAGAATGTTATCAGAGCCCAACGCTTGGGATAATGTGGAAAAAAGTCAAAAATTAATGATTCAGAGCAAAGGCTTAAAAGATACAATTGCTCAATTTGAATCTATTGAGAATCAGATTGAAGATATTAAAGTAATGCATGAACTTCTAGCTATGGAAGAAGACGAAACAATGCTTGAAGAAGCTATAGAATCGTTTGCTAGAGCTGAAAAGGAATTGGAGAGGTTTAGTCTACAAACATTGTTAAGTGGGCAATACGACCTAAATAACGCTATTTTATCCATTCATTCGGGCACAGGTGGATTAGATGCTCAAGATTGGTCGGAAATGTTATTCAGAATGTACTCCAGGTGGGCGGATTCAAAAGGATACAATATTAAAATACTTGATATTTTAAAAGACACTGAAGCTGGAATCAAGAGTGTGACAATGCTTATTGAAGGCAGTTATGCATATGGGTACTTGAAGTCTGAAAAAGGTGTTCACAGGTTGGTAAGAATTTCACCATTTGATTCTTCTGGAAAAAGACACACGTCATTTTCATCTGTAGATATAATGCCTGAAATAGAAGGTGAAGTTGAAGTGGATATTAATCCGGTCGACTTGAAAATAGATACTTATAGAGCATCTGGAGCCGGAGGGCAGCATGTAAATAAAACAGATTCTGCCGTTAGAATTACACATATACCGACAGGAGTCGTAGTTCAATGTCAAAATGAACGTTCTCAGCATTTTAATAAGGCAACTGCCATGAAAATGCTTATGGGTAAGTTGATTGAGCTTAAGGAACTTGAGCATAAAGAGACAATTGATGATCTAGCTGGTGATTATTCTCAAATTGCATGGGGTTCTCAGATTAGATCATATGTGTTCCATCCATATAGTATGGTAAAAGATCATCGTACAAATGCTGAAGTGGGAAATGTTCATAGCGTAATGGATGGGAATCTAGATACATTTATCGATGCATATCTAAGACAAAAGCTTAAGTAGCCTGAGAATTATATTCTTAGGTTTCTTTGTGAGGAGTAATGATTTGAATAGAATATTGGTAACGGGTGGAGCGGGATTTATCGGATCTCATTTTATAAATTTAATTTTAAGTGAAAATAAGGATATCGAAGTAATAAATTTTGATAACCTTACATATGCTGCAAATTTAAGTAATGTGAATACTTCAAAAAAATATACCTTTATTAAAGGGAATATTGTTGATGATGATGATTTAAATAATCTGTTCAATCATTATTCATTTGATGCAGTCATAAATTTTGCTGCTGAAACCCATGTCGATAAAAGTATTGAAAATCCATTTATATTTACAGAAACCAATCTATTGGGATTTCAGAAATTGTTTTATAAAGCCATGGATAATGAAGTCAAGAGATTTATTCAGATTTCAACTGATGAAGTATATGGACCAAATGATAATTCTGAGATTTTTGATGAAAGTTCTTCGCTTAAACCAGACAATCCATATTCAGCCAGTAAAGCAGGAGCAGATATGATTATAAAATCCGCTATGAATACCTTTGGATATAAAGGGATTATTATAAGAAGTTCGAATAATTATGGAATAAATCAATATCCTGAAAAGCTGATACCCTTAAGCATTAAAAGATTGATTTCGGGAGAAAAAATAAAACTCTATGGAGACGGAAAGCAAAAAAGGGATTGGCTGAGTGTAACTGATAATGTAAATATAATTAAAGAAATTCTATTCAGCGGCAACGACGGAGGTATTTATAATATTTGCACAGGTGTCGAGAAGAAGAATATTGACGTAGCCAAATTTATAATTGAATCAGTCAATGAATTAATGGGAACAAATTATAGTGAATTCAACGATATTGAATTCATTGAAGATAGAAAAGGGCATGATTATAAATATACTATGTCCAATGCCAAGGTAATGAGAGAAATTGGAGTTTCTAGTTTTAATGATTTTGATAGTGGTATTAATGATGTTGTAAGACATTATTTGATTAAATATGGGGTGCTTGATGAAAATACCATTTAATAGTTCCTTTGTAGATGAAAAAGATTTTAAGTATCTAAACAAAGAAATCGATTACAAAGCGGAACTTAAAAGACGATTTTTAGAAGAATTCAATATAAGCAGGAGCTATTTTACAACATCTTGTTCAAGTGCACTTGATATGGCGGCCCAGGTTATAGAAATCAAGGAAGGGGATGAAGTGATACTTCCTTCATTTACCTACGTGACAACAGCTATGGGGTTTGTTAAAAGAGGAGCCAAATTGGTATTTGCAGATATTTGTGAAGATACTTTTACAATCGATATTGATGATGTAAAAAGAAAAACAACAAATAAAACAAAGGCAATTATACCAGTTCATTATGCGGGAATTTCAGCGGATATGGATATTTTAACTGAGCTTTGCTCAAATGAAAACATCTATCTTATAGAAGATGCAGCTCAAGGGGTGGATGCGAAGTATAAAGACAGATATTTAGGTACGATAGGTGATATAGGTACTTATAGTTTTCATAGTACAAAAAACCTTTCTTCAGGTGAAGGTGGTGCATTTATACTCAATAATAAAATGCTAGAAGAAAAAACCAATGTAGTTTTTGAAAAAGGTACTGATCGTCATGCTTTTATCAATGGAATTGTAGATAAGTATTCATGGAAGGATTTTGGTGGAAGCTATGAAATGTCATCGTACTTAATGGCAATCTTATTGGGGCAGATGGATAAAAAAAATATTATTTACAAAGAAAGAGAAAGAGTCTATGAGAATTACAAGATACTTTTAGAGGATTTTGATGAAATCAAGTTAACTAAAATCCCTAAGTATGCATCATCAAATTATCATATATTTTCTCTTTTGATGAAAAACGAGGAAAAGAGAAATGAAACCATAATGAAGTTGAAAGAAGAAGGAGTGGAAGCGACGTTTCATTATCAACCACTTCATTTATCGACTTTTGGAAAGAAAATGGGTTATAGTAAATATGATTTGCCAATTACCGAAAAAGTAGTTAAGCAAATATTAAGATTACCGATATACCCTTCTTTAGAGAATGAGGATATTGAATATATAGTAAATAATATTAAAAAAATAGTTGGAGGTAAATAATGAAATTTATTATTGATAAAATTGCAGCAGAATTAAAAATCAAACCTATTCAAGTTCAAAAGACAATTGAAATGATTGACGAAGGAAACACTATTCCTTTTATTGCTAGATATCGTAAGGAAGTTCATGGTGGACTTGATGATGAAATATTGAGAAATTTGGACGAGAGACTAAAGTATTTAAGAAATCTCGAATCGAGAAAAGAAGAAGTCATAAGATTAATCGACGAGCAGGGAAAATTAACAGAGGAACTTATGAATGAAATAAAATCTGCAGAGGTACTTCAAAGGGTTGAAGATCTTTATAGACCGTATAAGCAGAAAAAAAGCACAAGAGCGTCAAAGGCGAAAGAAAGAGGATTAGAACCTCTTGCCGTGCTTATAATGAGTTCCTTGTTTACGGGGAATATTGAAAAAGAAGCAGAGAAATTTATTGATGAAGAAAAAGATGTATTAACCGTAGAAAATGCGCTTGATGGAGCTAAAGATATAATTGCGGAACATGTATCTGATAATGCCAACCATAGAGCTTGGATCAAGAAATTTATCAATCAAAATGGGAAAATTATATCTGAAGCTGTGAATAAGGAAGAAAAAACAGTTTACGATATGTATTATGAATATGATGAAAGTGTTAAGACTATCGCAAATCATAGAGTTTTGGCTATCAACCGAGGTGAAAAAGAAGGAGCACTAAAAGTAAAATTATCTTATGATGAGAATAGAGTAGTCAAGTATATTATTAAAAGTGAAATAACGAATGATAATGATGTTACAAACTCCCTTTATATCGAAGCTGTTGAAGATGCTTTTAAAAGACTGATAAGTACATCTGTAGAACGTGAGATAAGAAGTAATTTAACTGAGGTTGCAGAAGAAGATGCTATTAAAGTATTCGGAAAAAACACTAAACCACTTTTAATGCATTCGCCTATTAAAGGAGCGAAAGTTTTAGGGATAGATCCATCATTTAGAACTGGCTGCAAACTTGCGGTGATTGATGAATTTGGTAAATTTATAGACTATGCGACAATTTATCCGAATCAACCTCAAAATGAGATTGAGAAATCTAAAAAGGTTATCAAGGAAATCATTAATAAATATGATATAGATTTGATTGCGATTGGAAATGGAACAGCTTCAAGAGAAACAGAATCTCTTGTTGCAAATATCTTAAGTGAGATTGAAAAAGATGTTTCTTATGCAATAGTCAGTGAAGCTGGTGCATCGGTGTATTCAGCATCAAAATTAGCTACTGAAGAGTTTCCTGATATCAATGTTTCTATAAGAGGGGCGATATCAATAGGAAGAAGATTGCAAGATCCACTTGCAGAACTCGTTAAAATCGATCCTAAGAGCATTGGAGTCGGTCAGTATCAACACGATGTGAATCAAAAGAAATTAGAAGAGAGTTTAACGAATGTAGTAGAAGATTGTGTGAATACAGTTGGAATTGACCTTAATACGGCATCTGTTTCATTATTAAGCTATGTATCTGGAATATCTGGTAGTATTGCTAAAAATATTGTTGATTATCGTGAAAATACAAAGAATTTTGGATTAAGAAAAGAACTTCTTAAAGTAAAGAGGTTGGGAAACAAGGCTTATGAGCAGTGTGCAGGTTTTTTAAGAATTCCTGAGAGTAAAAATCCTCTTGATAATACTGGAGTTCATCCAGAAAGCTACGAAACAACGGAAAGGCTTTTAAATGAATTGGGATATGATTTATCTGATGTAAAAAATCATAACCTTAATGATATAGTTGAAAAAACAGAGGGTAGATACAAAGAGCTTTCTGATAAACTTGAAGTCGGAATTCTTACTTTGAAAGATATTGTAAAAGAACTTCAAAAGCCAGGCAGAGATCCGCGTGAAGACATGCCTAAACCGGTCTTTAGAAAAGATGTAATGAAATTTGAAGATCTCAATGAGGGGATGATTTTAACTGGAACTGTTAGAAATGTTGTAAACTTTGGAGCGTTTGTAGACATAGGGGTTAAGAATGATGGATTGGTGCATATTTCTGAGCTGAGCGATAACTTTGTGAAGAATCCCATGGATATTGTGAAAGTTGGAGACATCGTCACTGTAAAAATAATTAAAATAGATATGGATAGACATAAAGTATCTTTATCTATGAAAGGACAATTAAAATGATTTTAATTAAAAATGCTTTAATTTACACAATGGAAAAAGATGAGATTATAAAAAATGGAGATATATTGATTGAAAATGGAAAAATTATTAAAATTGAAAAAGATATTCAAGTAGATAGTGCAAAAGTGATTGATGCTGGTGGAAAATTAGTGCTTCCGGGATTTATCGATGCTCACTGTCACCTTGGTATGTGGGAAGACGGCATTGGATTTGAAGGAGCAGATGGAAACGAAGCGACAAATCCGATTACTCCTCATTTACGAGCTATAGATGCTATCAATCCGATGGATAGAACATTTGAAGAGGCGAGAGAAGCCGGGGTTACATTAGTCGCAACTGGACCTGGAAGTGCAAATGTTATCGGAGGGATGTTTACTGCTATAAAAACTTATGGAAATCGTATAGATGATATGATTGTCAAGGACCCTCTAGCAATGAAATGCGCTTTTGGTGAGAACCCCAAAAATGTATATAATGACAAAAAAACATCTCCAAGTACGAGAATGGCTATAGCTGCCGAACTTAGAAATGCAATTTTTACAGCTAAAGAATATTTATCTAAAAAAGAAGCTGCGGGAGAAGATATTTCTAAAATGCCGGATTTTGATATGAAAAAGGAAGCGTTGATTCCAGTATTAAAGAAAGAAATACCTTTAAAAGCACATGCTCATAGAGCGGATGATATTTTAACCGCTATTAGAATTGCGAAGGAATTTGATTTGAATTTAACTTTGGAACATTGTACAGAAGGTCATTTAATTGTCGATCATCTTGTTAAAGAAGGATATCCAGCTATAGTTGGACCGAGTTTATCTGATAGATCAAAATTTGAATTAAAGAATCTAACTTTTGATACACCGGGTATTTTATCCAAAGCAGGAATGAAAATTGCCATTATGACAGATGCACCGGTTATTCCACTTCAATATTTACCTATAGCTGCTGCACTGAGTGTAAAATCGGGCATGGATGAAAATGAAGCACTTAAAGCGATAACTATCAATCCTGCTGAAATCTTGGGATTAGAAGAGACGGTCGGCAGTATCAAAGTTGGAAAAGATGCGGATATTGTCATCTGGCATGAACATCCATTTAAGTTGGAGGCAAAGCCTTCAGTAGTAATAATAAACGGTGAAATAGTATATGAAAACAAGTAAACAGAAATAAAAAAATGAGCTATCAATTTTTCGTGATAGCTCATTTGCTTTGAATAAAAGTGTTATTGATTTCGTTAGCTTCATTCTCCAGCAACTTTTTTTAGCTTTTCAATAAGTTTATGATCTTTTTCATACACCTCAATAGCTTTTTCAGTGCTAAGCATAAAATCTTTGATGGTACTTTGAATTGATAGAATCTCTTTGATATCGACCGAATTCTTTTCCAAACTGTTTTCTACTTCATCCAATCTATCTTCTAATTTATTTATTTTAACATTAGTTAATTTTTGCTCTTTATCTATACTTTCAAGCTTATCAAATATCAAATTTAATATTTTTTCTTGGTCCATATAATTACCACCTTCGCATATTCATTATATCAGATTTTACTTGTTAGCATGTAAATATTTCTTAAGTTGTTCCATAATTGTATTTGTTTTTTTGTTTGCATTTTGTATAAAATTGGATATATGTTAAGATTAGCATATGAATTGTATCCTTAGTTCAACAAGAGTATTATTATGAAATATACAATTATTCAGGAGGTTTTAATATGCATAAATTTTTTACTGTTTTTCCAACCGTTATAGTAGGCTTAATATTCATTAGCGGTTTATTAAATGCAATAAATCCACATATAACATGGCGATTGTTTGAAAGCTGGAAAGCGACCAAAGAACCGTCAAAAGCATTTTTCTTGACTAGAAGAATTGCTGGTATCTTTGCTATGATAGTTAGTCTTAGTATCATGCTTTTTCCTTATTTTGCCAGTAGAGGTTTTCATTTTTAAACTACTTCTTATTCACAAAATTGTATGGGTTTGTACACTCGCTATACTATTTAAGAACAATTGTGTATTGAAATGAAGTTGATTTTCGCATTGTTGTTCAGAACGACTTTCAATAATGAGGTCTTTGTTTTATTATATATATTTTGGATATATATATAAGGAACTTGCAAAGAGAGGGGTAACTAAATGGGAAAAACATTTAAACCAGGTTGCAAACCTCCGACTCCTGAGGTGAAACCTAAAGAAGTAGAAATTGAAGAAAAAATTATTGAAGAAGGTGGGATAAGTATGATTAGTGTAGGTCAAGCAGCTCCTGATTTTACGTTGAATGCGTATCATAAAGGAGAATTTAAACAATTTAGTTTATCGGAATTTAAAGGAAAATGGGTATTGCTATGCTTTTATCCAGGAGATTTCACTTTCGTCTGAGCTACTGAGGTTTCAGCAGTTGCTGAAAACGCAAAAAGGCTTTACGATATGGATGTGGAAATTTTATCTGTAAGTGTAGATAGTATCTTTGTACATAAGATGTGGAATGATAATGAATTGAGTAAAATGGTAGACGGAGGAGTTCCTTTCCCAATGCTGTCCGATGGTGGTGGAAAGGTAGGAACTATGTACGGTGTATATAATGAAGAAGGTGGAGTTGAAAATAGAGGTAGATTTATCATCGATCCAGATGGAGTTATTCAAGGATATGAAGTGCTTACACCTCCAGTAGGAAGAAATATCGAGGAAACTATTCGTCAAGTAAAAGCATTCCAATTAGTACGTGAATCTGGTGGAACTGAGGCAACTCCTGCAGAGTGGACTCCTGGCAAACCGACTCTTAAACCAGGACCTGATTTGGTAGGAAATGTGTGGAAAGTATGGTCACCTAAAAAATAAATTATGTTGATAAAAGGGAATCTCGTGAATATGGGGTTCCCTTTCTTTTGAAATCTGTTAAACTGATGTATGATAAAGGTATCTTTGACATTCTCCCCACAGCTAAAGCAGGAGGATTCATAAGTGATTAAAAGCAAGTGTATTTCTGCTATGTCAGTATGACCTTATGTTTACGGAGTGCCATTTCTACTCCCAGAATAGAACATATAGTTTTCTAGGCTGAGAGATTTTGACCATCTGTCACAGGTACAATATTTATTGCACCGATATTATTTTTTTGTTTTTTCGACTTGTTCTTGTCGTTTGCAAAGCTATCGTCTTCAATATTTATTATACAATAAACGTTCGTATTATATAAACCCACGTTCGCCTTATATCCCCATAGCTAAAGCAAGGGGCTTTTCGGCTTTATGTGGTAAACGGAGGAAATATTTTATGAAAATTAAAATCAGCAATCTTTTAGAAACTGAAAAGCTTGGAAAAGTAATATCTCAAAAACTAAAGGATAAATCTATTATATGCTTAACTGGTGATTTAGGAGCAGGGAAAACCACATTAACTCAGTCGATCATGAAAGAACTTGGGATTGAAGAGTATATAACAAGTCCAACATATACTATTGTCAATGAGTATCATCATCCTAAGAAAGTCTTTCACTTCGATGTATTTAGAATTAATGATGCAGATGAGATGTTTGAAATAGGTTTTGATGATTATTTGAATCAAGATGCAATAATAATTATTGAATGGGCGGATATTATTGAGGAAATCATTCCTAAAGATGCTATATGGATAAAAATTTTATATACTGATAATATAGATGAGAGATTAATTGAAATAACCGGAATAGATTTGGAGGAACACTATGAAAATTTTAGGGATTGATGCATCGACTCAAACTGCGGGAGTTGCAATTATAGAGGATGAAGTGTTAAAAAGTGAAATTATAATAAACAATGATATCACCCATTCGCAGAAACTGATGGTGATTATCGATCAAGTATTTAAAAATCTGGATATGACCCTAGATGAGATTGATGGAATAGCTGTTACAATAGGTCCTGGTTCTTTTACAGGAGTTAGAATAGGTATGGCGACTGCTCTAGGTTTGTCTCGTGCTAAAAATATCCCTATAGCAGGGGTTTCGACTCTCGAAGCGTTGGCGATGAATAATAAAGGCTTTAGTGGAATAATATGTCCAATGCAAGATGCTAGACGAGATCAAATATATACAGCATTTTTTGAATTTGAAAATGACGAGTTAATCAGATTGACATCTGATATGGCGATATCGATAGATGAGTTTATCGATAGAATAGAAAAGTATGATAAATCTATATTATTGGCAGGACCTGATGCTGATAAATTTTATAATAGTATTAAGGATAAAAGTAATAAAGATGTTCAATTAGTGGCTTTTAATCTAGGATTGCCGAGACCGTCTTCAGTGGCGTATGTTTCTAGAAATAGAGAATTTGGTAAAATTATAAAACCGAACTATGTGAGAAAATCACAAGCTGAAACCAGTTATGAGGAGATTCACGGAAAGAGTGTTTTTGATGACTAAGGTGATTATTAGAGAGATGATATTGGATGACATTGATGAAATCTATGAGATTGAAAAAAGATCATTTTCAATGCCGTGGTCAAAATCTTCCTTTTATCAAGAAATAAGTGACAATCTAGTTGCTCATTATTATGTTATAGGAGTAAACAACAATCTTATTGGATATATAGGCATATGGAAGATACTCGATGAGGGGCATATAACAAATGTTGCTATAGACCCTGATTATAGAGGAAAAGGTTATTCGAAACAATTAGTAAGTTATGCACTTGATGAAATGGAAAAATTAGAAGTTCGTAGATTTACCCTTGAAGTAAGAGAAACAAATATTATAGCTCAAAAACTTTATTCGAAATTTGGATTCAGTGTAGAGGGAAGAAGAAAGAAATACTATACGGATACACAAGAAGATGCTCTACTTATGTGGTTGAGTTTGAATAGTGAAGATTAGGAGAAAAACAGATGAAAGATATAATTATTTTGGCAATAGAAACAAGTTGTGATGAAACTTCTGTTGCGATAATAAAAAACGGTAGAGAAATTTTATCTAATGTAATTTATACGCAGATAGATATACATAAAAAATTCGGTGGAGTAGTGCCGGAAATCGCGTCAAGGAAACACATTGAAAAAATTGATTTGATATTTGCTCAATCATTAGAAGAAAGTGGTTTGAATTTCAAGGATTTGGATGCCATTGCAGTAACGTATGGACCTGGTCTTGTAGGTGCTTTGTTGGTTGGAATGAGCTATGCAAAAGCATTGGCTTTTGGACTGGGGATTCCACTGATTCCGGTAAATCACATTGATGGGCATATTGCAGCAAATTATCTTGCATTTCCGGATTTAGAACCACCTTATATTGCTTTGATAGTTTCTGGAGGGCATACTCATATCATCGATGTATTGGGTTATGGAGAGTACAAGGTGTTGGGGAGAACGAGAGATGATGCCGTTGGAGAAGCGTTCGATAAAGTCGCTAGAACTCTAGGATTCCCATATCCCGGTGGACCATACATTGATAAGGCAGCAAAAGATGGAAATAAAGAAGCGATAAAATTTCCTAGAACTTATCTTGAAAAAGGATCCTTTGATTTTAGTTTTTCGGGTATTAAATCTTCTGTTTTGAATTATTTAAATAGCATGAAGATGAAAGGTATCGAAGTTAACGCCAATGATGTCGCCGCATCTTTTCAAGAAGCTGTTGTTGATGTTTTAATCGAAAAAATCATTAGTGCTTCTTTGAAAATGAATCATAAAGAAATTATTATCGCCGGTGGAGTCGCTGCAAATTCCAATTTAAGAAAAAGGTTGAAAGAAGAAGCGAAAATTCATCATTTAGATGTTTTTTATCCGCCTTTAAGCTTATGTACTGATAATGCGGCTATGATCGGAGCGGCTGCATATTATCAATTTAAAAAAGGAATATTCGCAAATCTCGATTTAAATTCTGTGCCAAATTTGAAACTTTAACCTGTGGATAAATAACACTAAAATATTATGTAAACTAAAAAATGTTGAAAAAATTGTGGATTAGCCTGTGGATAAAGTGGATAACTTATAGAATTATTGCTATATCTAACTTTTAGATGTGGAAAAACAATTCACTGAAATTGTGGATAAGATTGAAATTATAAAATTAATTTCATAAAAAAAAAAGCCCTAAGACTTTTATCTTTGGGCTTATTCTAATTCATTTTCCAAGAATTCCATAATTTCAGAAACTTTTCTAATTTTTTCAGCGATATCATCCGGAATTTCTATATCAAATTCACCTTCAACAGCTATGATGATTTCTGCTGCATCAATCGAATCGGCATTTAAATCATCCACTAAATGAGTGTCATATGTTATGCTATCTAAATCTTTTACACCCATCTGCTCTGCAATAATTTTTTGTACAAGTTCAAACATTGTTTACCCCCCTTATATCAGTATAATATTATTATATACAAACTTAAAAAGATGTCTATAATAAATTTTCCCATTCTTTATAAAGTATCATAAGTTCATTTTCCAATAATGAAAGTTCTTTATTAAGTTCCATTAATTCTACTTGATTGGAATAGATTTCTTCTTGGCATTGCAATTCGTGAATCGCAGCAATTCGTGATTCCGTATCATGAATATTTTTCTCTAAATCTGCAGTCTTTTTCTTTTTATCTTTAATATTTTTTTTGTTTTCACGTTCTTGTTTTGATAAATCTTTTCGTTCAGTTTTTGAAATTTTATTAGGCGCATCATTATTTTGAGCATATTGTTCCATCTGATTTTTTTTGTAAAAGTAATAATCATAATTGCCCAAGTATTCTGTTAGACCATTTTCATCAAGTTCATATATTTTATTGCAAACCTTGTTGAGAAAATATCTATCATGAGATATAGCTAACATTGTGCCGTTATAATTAAAGATTGCATTTTCTAAAGTCTCTCTAGATATGATATCTAAATGATTTGTAGGTTCATCCAATAAAAGAAAATTGTTCTTAGAAAGCATCAATTTAAGCAGTGAGAGTCTTGATTTTTCTCCGCCGCTTAGTATCCCGATTTCCTTAAAAACATCATCACCTGTAAATAAGAATGAACCAAGGTACTTGCGAAGGTCGATTTCGTCTACTAATGGCAGTAGAGCGTGTATTTCTTCTAATAATGTATTGTTGTCTTCAATATTTTGCAAGTCTTGATCATAATAGCCTTTTGTTACATGATGTCCTAGTTGAAAATAACCAGTATCGGGTTTTAGTTTATTTACAAGAATTTTAAATAATGTTGATTTTCCAATGCCGTTTTTTCCAATAAATCCAATTTTATCTCCTTTAAAGACTTCAAAAGAAATGTTATTGAATAGAGGACTTTTATCGTAGCTTTTACTTAATTCATTGACACTGAGAACATTATTACCACTAGGAATTCCAATATCAAAGGTTAAATTGATATTTTTATTAAGCCAAAAGGGTTTTTGCACTCTTTCGATTTTTTCAAGTTTGAACTCTCTACTTCTCGCTCGTTTTGCTAATTTTTCTGTACCAGTTTGTTTATATTTTCTGATAAGTTCTTCTTCTTTTTTTATGAGATTCTGATTATTTTGGTAATGTTTTATTTCATTTTCATAATTAATTCTTTTTTGACGCATGAATTCACTGTAATTGCCTTTATAAAGAGTCCCTTTGGTGCTCTCCAATTCAAGGATTCTGGTAACTATTTTATCTAAGAAGTATCTATCATGTGAGACTATTACAACTGAGCCCAGATAATTCGAAAGATAATTTTCCAGCCATTTAACTGAGTCGATATCAAGGTGATTTGTAGGCTCGTCAAGAAGCAACAAATCATATTCTGTTAATAGCAATTTCGCTAGATTTAAACGTGTTTTTTGACCGCCGCTTAAGGTTTTGATTGTGCGATTAAAATCATCTTCTGAAAAGCCGAGGCCGATTAAAACACCTCTTGCTTTGCTATGATACGCATATCCGTTTAGCTGTGTGAAAGTTTCTGTTAGATTTGAATACTCATCAATTAATTCGTTGTCAAAAGGATTATCTGTTAATAAATTTTCAATTTTTCTCATTTTGTTTTCTATATTTATTAAATGTTCAAAAGGTTCCAGACAATAATCATATAGATTGATGTCATCACTTACTGAATCGTCTTGTTTAAGATATCCGATATTTATATCTTTTGCAGAAAAAATCTGACCATCGTCAAAAGTGATTCTCCCTGTAATTATATTGAATAGAGTTGATTTACCAGCACCGTTGTTGCCGACAATACCAACTTTTTCACCAGTATTTATGGTTAAGGATATTTTATCTAATACGGTAGTGATACCATATGATTTAACAATGTTATTTAGAGTAACTAGAATCATTTTTTACCTCCATAATCTAGAAACATTTTAGCATAGGAATTATGTTAATGAAAGTAATATACAATTAGTTAATTAATTGACAAACAATTTTATAGAATGGTATACTTAACTAGTAAAATGATTGAGGTGAGCATATGACAAATAATAAAGTATCTATGGCCGTTATTAGAAGACTGCCAAAATATCATAGATATTTAAAAGAAATGCTGGAAAATGGTATCAATAGAATTTCATCCAAGGAACTAAGCGATGTCATTGGATTTACTGCTTCTCAGATACGACAGGATTTAAATAATTTTGGAGGATTTGGGCAACAGGGATATGGATATAATGTCGAAGATTTATATAATGAAATAGGTCAGATTTTAGGATTGGTTAAAACTTATAATACGATTATTATTGGTGCCGGTAATTTAGGTCAGGCATTGGCTAATTATAATTTTGCTTCACATGGATTTAAGTTAGAGGGAATGTTTGATATTAATCCTAAAGTTACTGGACTTCGTATTAGAGATGTTGAGATTAAGGATATGGATTTACTAGAAGAAGAAATAAAGAACAAAAATATTGATATCGCCATTATTTGTACGAGTAGAGACGCAGCACAATCAGTTGCAGATGACTTGGCAAAATACGGCATTAAAGCTATATGGAATTTTACTCCGGTAGATCTTAAAATAAATAATCATGAAGTAATAGTTGAAAATGTACATTTAATTGATAGTCTACTGACACTTTCATATTTTTTAAAAGAAAAATAAACCTATGCTTGCATGGGTTTTTTCATTTGACTTTAAAAAAAATAAAGAATAACATTATTATATATTAAGTGATCGGAGGAATGATATGAAAGAAGTTGTAATTGTAAGTGCGGTGAGAACAGCTGTCGGATTTTTTGGTGGAACACTAAAAAACATTTCACCTAAAGAACTTGGTGGTATTGTTATTAAAGAGGCTCTTGATAGAGCCGGAATTTCTCCTGAGTCAGTCGATGAAGTTTGTTTTGGTTGTGTTCTTCAAGCTGGTTATGGTCAAGGAATTGCAAGACAGGCAGCTATACATGCAGGTATTCCTGTCGAGGTTCCAGCAGTTACTATTAATATGATTTGCGGTTCGGGATTAAAAACTGTTTCTTTGGCTGCCAATTCTATAGCTGTTGGAGAAAATGATATCATTGTTGCAGGTGGAACTGAAAACATGTCGATGGCACCTTATCTATTGAAGAGTGCTCGTTGGGGTTATCGCATGGGTGATGGTGAACTTTATGATGTCATGGTAAAAGATGGTTTGTGGGATGTCTTCAATGATTATCATATGGGTGTCACAGCTGAAAATATTGTTCAGCAGTGGAACTTAACGAGAGAAGAACAAGATGAATTTGCTTATAAAAGTCAAATAAAAGCTGCTAAAGCAAGAGCGGAAGGTAGATTTAAAGATGAAATTGTTCCAGTTGTGATTCCACAGAGAAAAAAAGACCCTATTATTTTTGATCAAGATGAATTTATTAAAGAAGATGTAACTTTAGAAAAGATTGCCAAGTTGAGACCGGCATTCAAAAAAGATGGTACAGTAACGGCAGGTACTTCTTCTGGAATTAATGATGGAGCAGCGGCACTTGTTTTAATGAGTAAGGAGAAAGCTGAAGAATTAGGTTTAGAAATTATGGCTACAATTGTCAGTCATGCTTCAGCGGGCGTCGATCCAAGCATTATGGGAACAGGACCTATCCCGGCTACACGAAAAGCTTTAAAACGCGCAAACTTGACAGTTGATGATTTGGATTTGATTGAAGCTAATGAAGCATTTGCAGCTCAATCGCTTGCAGTGATAAAAGACTTGGAATTGAATACGGATATTGTCAATGTAAATGGAGGCGCTATTGCCATCGGACATCCGATTGGAGCAAGCGGTGCAAGAATTTTGGTAACTTTGCTTTATGAAATGAAGAAAAGGGACTCGAGATGCGGTTTGGCAACTTTATGCATCGGCGGTGGAATGGGTGAAGCAGTTATCGTAAAACGTTGATTGCAGAACTTATTTATTAAAGAATACTAAATAACCCCTTGAAATACTTCAAGGGGTCTTTATCACCTATTTAGGTTGTGCTGCATCTACTGGACAAACATTTGCACAAGCACCGCAATCGATACAAGCATCTTCGTCGATAACGTAGATTGAGTCTCCTTGAGAAATTGCATCTACTGGACACTCAGATTCACAAGCGCCACAACTAATACAAGAATCATTAATGATATATGCCATTTTTTTTCCTCCTTATATTTCATTTAACATTTAGATTATATATAATAAAAGTGATATTGACAATAATAAATTTTGATAAATCATAAAATCGGGTTATTATATGTAATAATTCTTAATATATGAGTAAGAGGTGATGAAAATTAGAGTTTATGCATTGGTAGGTTCAAGTGGAACTGGTAAAAGTTATAAAGCACTTTATATTGCTAGATTAAAAAATATCGATTATATTATTGATGATGGAATTTTAATTTCACAGAATAAAAAAGTAGGGGGATTTTCTGCAAAAAAAGAAGCGACCAAACTTGCTGCCGTGAAAAGAGCTATTTTTTATTATGAAGAACATAGAGAAGAAATGAAGAGGCTCTTAAAACAAGAGAATCCTATGAGTCTTTTAATTATAGGCACTTCTAATAAAATGGTCAATCAAATAGCAGAAAATTTAGAGATATTGCCTATTGAATATATTTATCAGATTGAAGATGTTTCTACTGAAGAAGAAATCATCAAGGCTAAGAATAGCAGAAAAACAGAAGGAAAACATGTTATTCCGCTTCCGTCAGTAGAAGTTAAGAAGGATTTTTCAGGATATTTTTTAGATAAGTTTAAGATATTGATAAGAAAAAAAGGCGCTAAGCACGAAATTGCAGAAAAGACGATTGTCAGACCTACATTTAGTTATATAGGAAGATACTCTATTTCAACTAGAGCGATTTATCAGATGATGGCTTTCAGTTTATATGATAATCCTTTTATCTCTAGATTTTTAAAAGGAAAAATTATTGAAGAAGAAGATGGAATTATATTAATTTGCGATATTAGTGTTATTAATGGTGAAAATTTGATAAAATTAGGCAAGAAAATCCAAATAACAATATTGAGAATTGTTGAAGATATGACAGGGTTAAATGTAAAATATGTGCAAATAAACATTAGAAATATTAAGACATTATAAACATATAAATCTTTACAATGAAATTATATGTGTTATAATTTATACGGAAATGAACAAAAATTTAACAATCTCAAAAAAATTTAAAGGAGATGTGCATAAATGGAGTACATTAAAAAAGTTTTTGAAGATGTAAAAGCTAGAAATGCTAATGAGCCTGAGTTTTTACAAACTGTTGAAGAGGTATTTGAATCATTAGAGCCTGTTATGGAGATGCATCCTGAATGGGTTGAAGCAAATATTCTTGCAAGAATAACTGAACCAGAAAGACAAATTATGTTTAGAGTTCCTTGGGTTGATGATGCAGGGAAATTACAAGTAAACAGAGGATTTAGAGTTCAATTTAATGGAGCAATCGGACCATATAAAGGTGGTTTAAGATTCCATCCTTCAGTTTACATCGGTATAGTTAAATTTTTAGGATTTGAGCAAATATTCAAGAACTCTTTAACTGGCTTACCTATTGGTGGCGGTAAAGGTGGTTCTGATTTTGATCCAAGAGGCAAATCAGATGCTGAAGTTATGAGATTTTGTCAAAGCTTTATGACTGAATTATATAGACATATAGGACCAGACGTTGACGTTCCAGCAGGAGATATTGGTGTTGGCGGAAGAGAAATTGGCTACTTATACGGACAATATAGAAGAATTAAAGGCGTATTTGAAAATGGCGTATTAACTGGAAAAGGATTATCTTATGGTGGTTCATTAATCAGACCAGAAGCTACAGGATTTGGTATTACTTACTTTGCTAGAGAAATACTAAAAGAATTCAACGAAACATTTGAAGGAAAAACTGTTGCTCTTTCAGGTTTTGGTAATGTAACTTGGGGAACTGCTACTAAAGTAACTGAATTAGGCGGTAAAGTAGTTACTTTATCTGGACCAGACGGTTATGTTTATGATCCAGATGGCGTTACAGGCGAGAAAATTGATTACTTACTAGAGTTAAGAGCTAGTGGTAAAGATATGATTAAAGCTTATGCAGATAAATTCGGCGTTGAATACTTTGCAGGAGAGAAACCATGGGGAGTTAAAGTTGATATCGTAATTCCTTGTGCAACTCAAAATGAAATTCATATGGAAGATGCAAAGAAAATCGTTGCTAATGGCGTTAAATATGTAGTTGAAGGCGCTAACATGCCTACAACAAATGAAGCAGTAACTTATTTAATGGATAATAAAGTTGTTATGGGACCTGCTAAGGCAGCTAATGCTGGTGGAGTTGCTACTTCAGCTCTTGAAATGTCACAGAACTCAATGAGATTTTCATGGACTGAAGAAGAAGTAGATGCAAAATTACAAGAAATCATGACAAACATTCATACAAGTGCTAAAAATGCATCTGAGAAATATGGATTAGGTTACAACTTAGTAGCTGGAGCAAATATTGCTGGTTTCTTAAAAGTAGCTGAAGCAATGCACCAACAAGGTAATTACTAAGAAAAATATTGAAGGATGGCAAAAATGCCATCCTTTTTTTAATGCACTTTTTTAATAAAATAATAAGCTGAAATGAAAGCTATGACAGCTATGTAAAACATCGTACCAAAACCTAAAATATCTATTATAAAGCCCATAACTAACGGACCTGTTATTGCGGCTAAGCTTGAAGCAAAGTAATATAGACCTGTGTAAGTTCCAACTTTTTCTTCTGGTGCTTGATCTATTATAAGTGGATATGAATTTATATTGATCAATGCCCAGCCTATACCTCCTAATGCAAAGAAAATCATCATGAAATGATTATAATTCAATCCTAGAAGTGTAAAATTTGTTCGTATGAAAGCTAATATTAAAAAGCTTAGTATGAGACCGATAATTCCATATTCTATGGTCTTTTTCTTCCCGTATCGTGTTCCGATAAATCCACTTGGTATTGCAAAAATTAGAAAGAAGAGCGCAAAGAATAATATTGTAAACGAACCTTGTTTTACTGGTGCGTTTAGATATATGACAGTGTAGTTGCTGAAAGTTGCCAAAACTCCTTGATAACCAAAAAACCAAGCAAAAATTGCGGTTAATATATAAAATGTATTTAAATTTTTAGAATTTTTTATTTCTTTCAATGAATTTCTAATGTTTATTTTTTCTTCTTTGGCTTGAGAACCGGTATTTGGTTCTTTAATAAAAATAAATAATAGAATTAATGACAGTATAATTAGTACACTTGAAATACTGAATGGTAAACCACGACTTTTTTCATAAAGAATTGCACCGATACTAAAAACCAATACAGAGGCAAGACCACCCATAAAGTTAATTATTCCATTGGCTTTTGAACGTTGTTTTTGTGGTGTGATATCAGGCATTAGTGCTATAGTTGGTGCCCTATAAATAGCCATAGTAAGATTAAATAGAAAGAGTACAACTACTAAATAAAGAAAAGAATTGAAATTTGGCAGTAATGCAAAAAATATTGCAGAAAAAGGAATACCTATCATCAAATATGGCATTCTTCTACCAAAACGAGTATGAGTCCTGTCGCTTAAAGCAGCGAAATATGGAATTAACGATACCGCAAGAATATTGTCAAAAGTCATAATAGCATTGATTTGAAATTGAGAATCAATATATGTTCTTAAGAATAATGGAACATAAAAATCGTATAATTGCCATAATAGACTAATTGAAAAAAATCCGAGTCCTAATATAAAAATTTTTCTATAATTGAATGTAGACATTTTTTCCTCCTTCTTATTTGTTTTTTTTCAGCGTTGATCTCAATCCTGTCTCTTTTCCACTTTTCAGATTTTGAATATTGGAGATATGTTTAATCAAGCCTATTATTGCTATGATCAGACTTAATAATACCGTTAAGCTAGGCGCTTCAAAATAAATAAGAATTAGAGGTAGTGTGAAAAACATACAAAGCGTACCTATGAAGATGTAATTGGTAATAATAGTTAAGGAAATGATTAAAATGTTCATGAATAAACCAAGTCTGAAATCCAATGCATATGAAAACCCTACAAAAGAAGCTGCACCTTTTCCGCCTTTAAATTTAAAAGGCAGTGGGTATATATGTCCAATAATAACTCCAAAACCAAGGATGAAAATCTGAGTAAATGAAGCATTTAATGTGAATTTAGCTACTGTCATTGGAATAAATGTTTTGAGAATATCGATAAGGGCTACAAGAAAACCGTATTTCCATCCCATGATAACAGTAATGTTTGAAGCGCCAGCATTACCACTTCCTTTGTTTCTTATATCAAATTTTCCGAAAATATAACTTATCAATAATGCGCCTTCAATCCAACCGAAAACATAACCAATTATTAAATATAGAATATTCATTACCATCCACCTCCCTAAAAATAGTTTATCACATAATTAGCAATGTATTATAGAATATTTACAAAGACAGATATTATGTATATAATTATATCAATTAAAAAGATTGGAGATTAATAATGGAAGAAACTATTAAATTATCCATCAATGATATATTGAATCTAAAAGAAATGGAAAAATCAACTATTCTTTCGGGTGAAGAATATCTTAACAGAAAAATAAATAAAATTAATATTATGGTTGATCCAGATATAAAATTATGGGTTAATAAAGAAGATTTTTTGTTGAGCACATCATTTTTTTATAAATCCATGGATATTGAAGAACAAATTGAGTTCATTAAAATGTTGATTGATAACAATATATCTTGCTTGGGAATAAAATTTTCTCCGCATTATGAGCATCTGCCAGAACGAGTGATTGAATTTGCCAGAAATAGTAAATTTGTTATTATTTCCATTGACTATAGTGAATCTTTTACAAATATTATTTCTTCAGTGTATGAAAATCTATTTGAAAGACAGATGGGACTTATCAACAAGATTTCTAAAATTCATGATAATGCCATGGAGTTGTTATTAGAAGGTGGAAATATTTTTGATATCATTAACACTTTAGAAAACGAGATGAAAAGTCATGTTTTTGTTATAGACAATTACTATGATAAATATTACTATAGTGAGAATAATAAAAATGAAGTTTTTTTAAATAGTATAGATATATTTAATCGTAATAATCTAACTAATGAGATTACTAAGGGTATTTTAAAAGATGTTTCAGTTGATGATAAAGTTTTTACTAGGTATGTATTTCCTTTAAGAGTAAAAAATGAAGTTTACGGTTATGTTATTTCATTCATTGAAAATAAAAACTACACCAATATGAATGTACAATTGATTGAATCGGTATCTACTGTTATGTCATTATATTTTTACAATCAGTTGTCTAATGAAGAAGTTGAAATCAGTTATCATAGTGAATTTTTAGATAAAATATTCTCAATGGATCAAAATGAGGTAGAAAAAGCACTTGACCGTTCAATATTTTTCAATATGGTAAAAGAGGGGACATATCAAGTTGTTCAATTCGTTATCGAGGATGAATTAAATGAAAATCAACAAATATTTAAACATCTTCATAAAATAAAATCCTTTTTAAACAATTTTGAGCAACCTAATGTATTGGCTGTTGTAAATAATCGTATCAATCTACTTTATAAATATGATAAAAGGCTTTATGACAATATGATATCGCATTTTTCCAACAAAAAATATTTTGGACAATCATATAGGGTGATCTTTGGAAGAAAAGTAAACCATCTTTCTAAAATAAATCGAAGTTATGGAGATTGTAAGAAAATTTCCAATAATTTTGGACTTTTGTTGAGTCAAAGCATTATAGACTATGAAAATTTAGGAGTTTATCGCCTTTTGATCGACGAGCATCTAAGTGAAGAAATCAATGATTTTTATTGTATTAATTTGAAGAAATTAGTTGATTATGATGAAAAAAGAGGCACTGATTTAGTTGGAA
The DNA here is from genome assembly GCA_030625575.1 of Eubacteriales bacterium. Lineage (GTDB taxonomy): Bacteria > Bacillota > Clostridia > Peptostreptococcales > Acidaminobacteraceae > DAOURC01. The sequence continues at coordinate 27,080 of DAOUQP010000002.1, forward strand.
CTCTGGAAGCTTACTTCATCAGCAATGGTAATTTAAGAAAAATGTCTGAAGCTTTGTTCACACATTATAATACAATACTCTATCGCATGGAGAGAATTGAAACGATAACTGAAAAAAAATTAGATAATGAAGAGGATCGTTATAACCTTCATACATCACTAAAAATTTATAAACTATTGGCAAAACAAAAAATGTATTAGCAAACATTTTTTGTTTTTTTTTATTATTTTTTAATATTTGTTAATAAATATGGTAAAATACCACTATGAATTAGTATTCATAATACATAAAAAGGAGGATATTTATGAGTAATGATCAAAGTTTCATAGCTAAGTATTTTGAATTTGATAAGCTTGGCACAAACTTATCAACGGAAATCGATGCTGGTGTTACAACATTTATGACAATGGCTTATATTCTTATTGTCAATCCAATTATTCTTTCACAGGCAGGAATGGATTTCCAAGCGGTGTTTACAGCGACTGCATTGTCATCTTTACTAGCAACTTTAGTAATGGGATTGTATGCTAAATTACCATTTGCATTAGCACCTGGAATGGGATTAAATGCATTCTTTGCATTTACAGTAGTTCTTGGTATGGGTAAGTCTTGGGAATTCGCTTTAACAGCAGTTTTCTTAGAAGGTATTATTTTTATTTTGTTAACATTATTCAATATTAGAGAAGCAATAATCGATAGTATTCCTACAAGTGTTAAAAGAGCGATTTCAGTTGGTATTGGTTTATTCATAGCTTTTATTGGATTATCAAACGCTGGGGTTGTTATACAGGGACAAGGAGTACCATTAGCTCTTGGTGATGTTATGTCTGGCGGTGCTTTACTTGCGTTGGTTGGTTTAGTACTAACTAGTATATTGTTAGTTAAAAAAGTGAGAGGCGCATTGTTGATAGGAATTGTTCTTACAACTATTGTAGGGATTCCAATGGGGATTACCAGTCTTCCTACTAGTGTATTCCAGGCACCTCCATCAATGGCACCGATCTTTTTCAAATTTCAATTTGATCAAATTTTCACACTAGATATGATGGTTGTATTATTTACATTCTTATTTGTAGATATGTTTGATACAGTTGGAACATTAATTGGTGTATCTACAAAAGCTGGCATGTTGGATGAAGATGGTAAAATTCCTAATGTCAAGAAAGCTCTAATGGCCGATGCTGTTGGAACTACTTTTGGAGCAATCTTCGGAACATCTACAGTTACAACTTATGTTGAATCAGCTGCAGGTGTATCAGAAGGTGGACGTAGTGGATTTACTGCTGTTGTTACAGCGGGTATGTTTACTATTGCATTATTTATATCTCCACTATTTATCATGATTCCTGGTGCAGCAACTGCTCCAGCGTTGATCTTAGTTGGTTTGTTTATGATGTCTCCAATAAAGGATATTAATTTTGAAGATTATTCAGAATCTATTCCAGCTTTCATAACATTGTTATTCATGCCTTTAACTTACAGTATCTCAGAAGGTATTGTATTTGGTATTATTTCATATGTTTTGATTAAACTTTTATCTGGTAAAGCAAAAGATATTTCAATTGCAACATATATTGTTGCGGCGGTATTTCTTCTTAAGTTTTTTGTTTAACTAGTAAAAAAACACTAAATATAGACTCTAGGGATTTTAATGAATCTCTAGAGTTTTTATTTTTTGAATAGTGTGATACAATATATGAATATATGAACAATTAAACATATAACGGGAGGGAAAATGAAATATACACAGGAAAATTATGATAAGTTGAGTGATTTTTTTAAAGCTTTAGCGGATTCTACAAGAGTAAAAATATTATTTTGTTTATACAAAGGAGAAAAGGCAGTCAGTGAGATTGCGAATGAAACTGAGACATCGCAATCGGCTGTTTCTCACCAGTTACGACTTTTAAAAGATAAAAGGATAGTAAAACAAAGAAGAGAAGGGCGTTATATTTTTTACTCTATCGATGATGATCATGTGGAGAAATTATTAATGCTTGGACTCGATCATATTATTCATGAATAGAGGTGCAGGATGAAATTTATTGTAGAAGGGTTGAATTGTGCAAATTGCGCAACTAAGATAGAAAAACATTTAAATGATGATAAGAGAATCAATGAAGCGGAGTTAAACTTTGTTACAAAAACTATTGAAATAAAGTTTGCTAAAAACACTGAAAAAACAATGTATTTGGATATTGTAAAGAAAATTGTCAAATCGTATGAACCTCATACAAAAGTATATTCCATGATTGAATATGAACAGCATGATCATAAATTGTTCGATAAAAAGGAATTTGGTGTAATTCTACTTGGTATCATCTTATATGCAATTTCCTTTTTTGTATCAAAAGGTCAGCACCTTCTTCTATTCAGCGCATATGTTTTGGTAGGTTGGGACATAATTTATACTGCATTTGCAAATATAAGAAAAGGAGATATTTTCGATGAGAAGTTTCTTATGATTATTGCTACTTTTGCAGCGGTTTACATTGGAGAATATTTTGAAGCTGTAGGAGTTTTTATCTTTTTCAAAATTGGAGAAGTATTAGAAAGTTATGCTCTCGAAAAGTCTAGAAAATCAATTAGCAAAACGGTTGATGATTCTGCTAAACATGTATCGTATATTAATCCTTTTGATCAAAAATTGATAACAAAACATGTTGATGAAATAAAAATAGGAGATAATGTTCTAATAAAATCTGGAGAGCGAGTTCCGTTTGATGGAGTCCTTATAAGCGATGCAAATGAATTTGATCCATCTGCATTGACTGGTGAATCGCTTCCGGTTTACAGGAATATTGGTGAAACGATATTAGGTGGATATATTAATTTAAACAAACCGCTTAAAATGAAAGTTACTGAAACCTATGAAAATTCTACATTTTCAAAAATTATAAAACTTGTAGACAATGCCTCAAACAAACATTCTGAAACTGAAAAGATGATTACGAAATTCGCAAAAATTTATACACCAATAGTTGTAACTCTTGCAATATTAATAGTTGCAATACCAGTATTGTTAGTTGGTCGAAGTTTTGACGAATGGATATACAAAGGAGCAATATTTCTAGTTGCATCTTGTCCGTGTGCCTTGGTAATCTCCATACCTCTTGTATATTATATTGCTTTAGGGGTTGCATCTAAAAAAGGAATAATCATAAAAGGATCAAAATATTTGGATATAATCAGGCAAGTAGATCATTTTGTTTTTGACAAAACAGGGACTTTAACGAAAGGTGAATTTGAAATCCTTAAAGTCACCGGTGATGAAAACACTTTGATGTACGCAGCTATAGGGGAATATTATTCAACTCATCCAATAGGGAAAGCAATCAAAAACGCATATAAAGAGGAAGTCGATCGGGAGTTGATTAAGGATTATATGGAGTACCCTAGTAAAGGAATCGCTTATAAATATAATGGTAAAGAAATAATTGTTGGAAATGCTTCATTTCTTGAAATGGAATCAAGCGAAAAAGATACGGCAATCCATGTTGCTGTAGATGATAAATATATCGGATCGATATATTTGAGAGATAAGATCAAAGAGAGCGCTTATCCTATGATAAACAGCATTAAAAAATATAAAAAACACATACTATCTGGGGATTTGAAATATCAAGTAGAAGAGGTTGCAAAAAGATTGGGAATTGAAGAATTCAAAGCAGAAGCATTACCTGAAGAGAAATTAAATTATGTGGAAAAATTATCTTCTGATGGGAAAGTGTGTTTTGTTGGAGATGGAATAAACGATGGTCCCGTATTAGCTCTATCTGATATTGGCATTTCAATGGGCCATGGTGGTAGTGATATCGCTATAGAGCAATCAAAAATCGTGATATTAGATGATGACATTGGTAAAATAAAAGATTTAATGATTTTATCAAAACGTGTTAAAAGCATGGTTTTACAAAATATCGTAATTGTATTGGGAATAAAAGTAGCTGTTATGGTTCTAGGAACTTTGGGATATGCTTCTATGGGAATGGCGGTATTCGCTGATGTCGGAGTAGCGATTATAGTAATTATCAATTCAATGAGACTTAATTTTTAGCACTCTAATTAAAAGAGTGCTAAAAACTCTTGAAATTTATTTTTCTTTATACTAAAATATCAATAGAAATAAAAAAAGGAGGTGCTCGTATGAATATAAAACCACTTGGAAAACGTGTCGTGATAAAAACTGTAGAAGTTGAAGAAAAGACCAAAAGCGGTATTGTATTACCTGGTCACGCAAAAGAAAAGCCTCAGATAGCGACAGTACTTGCGGTTGCAAGTGATGATATGGAAGTCAAGGTTGGCGATAGAGTAGTTTTTTCAAAATTTGCAGGTACTGAAATAAAATTAGACGGTGAAGAATATACTATTATTGAAGAGGAATCTTTATTGGCGGTTATTAAATAGGGGGTAGAACAATGGCTAAAGACATCAAATTTGGCGAAGATTCAAGACGTAAACTTGAGGCCGGTGTTAATGCACTTGCTGATACTGTTAAAGTTACATTAGGGCCTAAGGGCAGAAATGTTATTTTGCAAAAGAAATTCGGTTCTCCACTAATTACAAATGATGGAGTAACTATTGCAAGAGAAATTGAATTAGAAGATGCGTTTGAGAATATGGGCGCTCAACTTGTTAAAGAAGTAGCTACTAAGACTAATGATGTAGCAGGAGATGGTACAACAACTGCAACCGTACTAGCTCAAGCAATCATTAGAGAAGGAATTAAAAACGTTGCAGCTGGAGCTAACCCGATGCAAATCAAAGTTGGAATTGAAAAAGCTGTAATTGCTGCTGTAGAATCTATAAAGGACAAATCGACTGTAATCGATAATAAGGAAGAAATTGCAGATGTTGCATCTGTTTCAGCATCAGACCATGCAATTGGTAAATTGATTTCTGAAGCAATGGAAAAAGTAGGGCAAGATGGTGTTATTACTGTAGAAGAATCCAAGGCTATGATCACTGATCTTGAAGTAGTAGAAGGAATGCAATTTGATAGGGGATATATTTCTCCATATATGGTGACTGATACAGAAAAAATGGAAGTTTCTTATGAAAGCCCATACATTTTGATTACGGATAAAAAAATTACTAGTTTCCAGGAACTTTTACCGATTTTAGAGAAGATTCTAGAAAAAGGAAGAAAGTTATTGATTATTGCTGAAGATGTTGAAGGTGATGCTTTAGCGACAATTGTGATAAATAAATTAAGAGGCGCATTTGAAGCGGTGGCAGTTAAAGCTCCAGGGTTTGGTGATAGAAGAAAAGCGATGCTTGAAGATATTGCCATAGTAACTGGTGGAACTGTTATTACTGATGAACTTGGATATGATTTAAAAGAAGCAACTCTTGAGATGCTTGGTCAAGCAAAATCAATCAAAATAGATAAGGAAAATACTACAATTATTGATGGAGCTGGAGATTCAAGTGTAATAAATGATAGAATTTCATTAATTAGAAGACAAATTGAAGAAACTTCATCTGAGTTTGATAGAGAAAAGCTTCAAGAAAGACTTGCTAAATTAGCAGGTGGTGTAGCTGTAATTCAAGTAGGTGCAGCAACAGAAGTTGAAATGAAAGATAAAAAACTTAGAATAGAAGATGCTTTAAATGCTACACGTGCTGCTGTTGAAGAAGGTATTGTACCAGGTGGAGGAACTGCATTGATTGCAGCAATTCACGATGTCGACAAAGTTATTGAAACATTAACTGGGGATGAAAAAACTGGTGCAGTAATCATTAAACGTGCTTTAGAAGAACCAGTAAGACAAATTGCAGAGAATGCAGGCCTTGAAGGTTCTGTTGTAGTAAATGCTGTTAAAAAATCTGAGTATGGTATAGGATTTAATGCCATGACTGGAGAATATGTAGATATGATAAAAGTGGGTATTGTAGATCCTACTAAGGTGACAAGAAGTGCACTTCAGAATGCAGCTTCAATTTCAGCGATGTTCTTAACTACAGAAGCAGCTGTAGCTGATATTAAAGAAGAAGAACCGGCAATGCCTCCAATGGGTGGCGGAATGCCTGGTATGATGTAAGTAAACAATAAATATCGTAATTACGATATAGTATCAATAAATAACGAAAACTCGATAAAAAAGGATAGTTTGCTTTTCATAGCAATCTATCCTTTTTCTAATTACTGATATTGTAGTTGATATAAATTGTAGTATATTCCTCTCTGTTTAAGAAGTTCATTATGGTTGCCGGTTTCTCTGATTTTACCCTTATGAAGAACGATTATTTTATCAGCGTTTTTTATAGTGCTCAAACGGTGGGCAACGACAAAGGTAGTTCTGTCTTTAATGATCTTTTGGATGGCATCTTGTATAAGAGCCTCAGTTTCTGTATCTATACTTGAGGTTGCCTCATCAAGAATCAGAACATCGGGTTTAAATGCTAGAGCCCTTGCAAAAGAGAGTAATTGTCTTTGACCCTGAGATAGCGTCGAACCCCTTTCTGTTACTTCTGAGTCATATTGCTCATCAAGTTTTTCTATAAATTTCGATGCATTTACAAATTCAGCGACAGTTTTGATTTCTTCTAAAGAAATGGGACTATGCAAGCTGATATTTTTTTTGATATTTCCAGAGAATAAGAAAACATCTTGTAGAACTGTGCTGATTTTATTTCTTAATTGGTACTTGTCGTATTCTTTAATATTAACCCCATCTACTAGAATTTCACCCTTTTGAATATCATACATGCGAGTAAGCAAATTCATGATAGTGGTTTTTCCAGATCCGGTTGCTCCTACAAAAGCGATAGTCTCACCGGGATTTGCTTTAAATGATACATCTCTAAGAACGGCATCTCCTTCTTTATATTCAAACCAAACATTTTTGAATTCAATAGTTCCATTAATAGTATCGATAGATTTTGAATTGATAACATTAGGTATATCTTCTTCTTCATCCATAAGAAGAAAAATTCTTTCGAGTGATGCCATTGCAGCTTGAAGAATATTGAATTTCTCAGTTAAATCGAAAATCGGTCTGAAAAATTGATTGATATATGTTGTAAAGGCGATTAAAACTCCGAATTCCAATACACCACCTAGAATACCTTTTCCACCGTAAAAAAGAAGCAGTGCTAAAGAAATTGAATAGATAGAACGTATAGACGGTCTGAAAACCGCGTAAATTTTAACTTCTTTTTTTGCAGCATCAAGATGTTCGTTGTTTATATTCTTAAATTCATTATATTTTCTATTTTCTTGATTGAAAAGTTGAATAATTTTTATTCCAGAAATGTTTTCGCTAAGTGTAGAATTTATCTTTGCTAATTTAACCCTTACTATTCTATAAATATTTCGTGCCTTTATTCTAAAAACAACTGATGATAAAATTACGAGCGGCACTGTAGATAATGCAATTAGTGTCAGTTTGGCATTTAGCGACAGCATGATAACAATAGAGCCGATAATAATCAAGAAATCTTTAAAAAATGTTACAACGACATTTGTATACATTTCGCTTATGTTGTTCATATCGTTTGTAACTCTTGTTACTAAACGGCCGATTGGATTTTTCTCGTAAAAACTAAGGGACATTTTTTCTAAATGTTCAAATAGATCCGATCTTAAGTCGTGCACAATCTTTTGACCGATGTAGCTTAGTAAATAAATCTGAATGTAGTTGAATATGAAACCTACTAGTAAAATAAAAAAGAATAAAAATGTCAAATGGTAAACCTTATCGATATTAAGCTTTCTAAGGTTTTGATATTCTTCGTCGGTAAGAGGATTTTTATTTTCATTAATAATCAAGTTCTTGTCAATGACCTGAATTGAAGATTCATCATTGCCTAGACTATAAGATATACCGTTGTATTGAAAACTTCCATTTCCATCTTCTTCTAAATATATGGTTTTAGGTACAATATGATCATCTATAACGACCTTGATAATATAAGGTCTAAGTAAATCTATTGCCGTTATTGAAAGAATAAGCATTGTGCTGAGAAGTATTAAAGGAATGAATTTTTTTGTGTACTTATAAAGCCTCTTGAGTAAAACTATATCGAAGGATTTATCAATTTGCTTTTCTTCATAAACATTAGTATGTCTCATTTTATTCTTCCTCCTGCAAAGCTTCTTCAATAAGTTGTTTTTTATAAATATCGTAGTAGAGACCATCGGTTTTTATGAGTTCATTATGTGTACCGTATTCTATAATTTTTCCTTCATCGAGAACTGCAATAGCATCTAGATTTTTAAGAGTCGAGATTCTATGCGATATTACAATAGCTGTTCTTGAAGATAATTCAGTTTTAAGGTGTTTTAGTATTCGTTCCTCAGTATCCGTATCTACAGCTGACAATGAGTCGTCTAGCACCAATATCTTAGGTTGTTTATAAAGAGCCCTTGCTATAGATACTCTTTGCTTTTGCCCTCCCGACAAGTTGATGCCTCTTTCGCCGAGAATGGTTTCAAAACCATCGGGAAAACTTTGTATTTCAGTATCTATCTGGCTTATATTTGCAGTGTATTGAATTTTTTCTTTATCGTCTATAATATTGTTAGAAAAAGCGATGTTGCTTTCTATTGAAGTTGAAAACAAAAAATTATCTTGAGGAACAACACCGAATAGATTCCTTATATCTTTTGTAGAGTAGGACAAAAAATCTTTATTTCCTATAAATATCATATTTTTTTCTACTTGATAAAGCCGAGTCAATAAATTTATTATTGTTGTCTTACCGCTTCCGGTGCGACCAAGGATTCCTAGAGAAGAACCTGTAGGAATGGTAAGATTGATATTATTTAAAACATCTATATTTGTATCAGGATATTTAAAGGTTAAATTTCTAAATTCAATATCAAAGTTTTCAATATTTTCATCAGCATAATCTTCAATATTAGATTTTGAATCAAGAAGTACATTTATCCGTTTCATAGATGCCATTCCTCTTTGGAGGACATTTACTACAAAACCTATAGCCATCATGGGCCATGTCAATATTTCTATGTATGAGATGAATGCGACAAAATCACCAAGGGTCATTGTTTGATTGATAACCAATTTAGAACCATAGGTTAGTATTATCAATAAACTGATTGTTGAAATTAAAGTTATTAGTGGATGCATTGCACCGAATAGTTTAACGAGTTTCATATTTGATTTTAAATTTGCCATATTGTAAGTATTAAAATCATCTAAATCATATTTTTCTTGAGAGAATGATTTAATAACTCTAATTCCGGAAAAAGATTCTTGTACTTTTTCTGATAAATTTGAAAAAGATTCTTGTACAGATTTAAATCTTTGTTGAATGATCTTGCCAAAAAATCCTACTGTTATAGCAATGATTGGCATAGGGAGTAAAGCTAGAAGAGTAAGCTTAAGATTGAGATTTGTCGCCATGATTATGATTGTCATAATTGATAAAAAAATCGCATCTACTACCATTACAATGCCAGGACCAAATGCCATCTTGACAGCACTTAAATCATTCGTTGCATGAGCCATCAAATCTCCAGTTTTATTTTTATTGAAAAAACTTTGGTCGAGTGATTCAATATGTTTGAAAAGTTTATTTCTAAGCCAGAATTCGAGCTCTCTAGAACTTGTTATAATAAGGATACGCCATAGATATCTCGATGAAGCTATTCCGATAGCTACTACTAATATCATTGTTGGATATATCCATAAGTTTTCAGCATTTAAAGTTGAACCTATAATTGCATTAGTAAATGCTTTTAAAATTTGTGGTGTAATTAGTTGTAGAGCATCTACAATAATCAGTACAATAATACCTAGTAAGTATTTGTATTTTTTTTCTTTCAAGAAATCTAAAATATGTCTATAAGTGTGAATCATAATAAACCTCCAATGACATTATAACTATTACTATTCTATTTAAAATAATTCTATTAGTCTATGAAATGAAGAAAAAAAAAATAATATGTGAAATCTGTTGACAATTGGAGAGAAATTTGATAATTTTATATGCAATTATAGCTCATATATCTTCGATAATATGGATCGAAAGTTTCTACGGGGTGACCGCAAATCATCCTACTATGAGTGGGATTAATCAGTTTTTATTACTGCATATTAATTTCACGCATGTGAAATCTGTGCAGTTTTTTATTTTAGGAGGGAAAATATGGAAGGAAAATTAATTAAAGAAGGTTTAACTTACGATGACGTGTTATTGATACCTCAGCGTTCAGAAGTATTACCAAGTCATGTGAATCTTAAAACTAGAGTAACAAATAAAATACAAATCAATATACCAATTATGAGTGCAGGAATGGATACAGTAACAGAAGCTCGATTAGCTATAGCTATTGCAAGAGAGGGTGGAATAGGCGTTATTCACAAAAATATGTCTGTTAAAAAACAAGCTCTTGAAGTAGACAAAGTTAAAAGAAGTGAGCATGGCGTTATAGTGGATCCGTTTTTTTTGTCTCCAGATGACAAGATTAAGGATGCGCTAGAATTAATGGGCAGATATAGAATTTCAGGAGTTCCGATTGTCGATGAGAACATGATTTTGAAAGGAATTCTAACTAATCGTGATGTGAGATTTGAAAGTGATTACAATAAAGCGATTGGTGAAGCGATGACAAAAGAAAATTTAGTTGTCGGTAAAGAGGGGACTTCTTTAAAAGAAGCAGAAATGATTTTGAAATCAAGAAAGATTGAAAAATTACCTCTTGTTGATGATGAAGGAAAATTAAAAGGTTTGATTACAATTAAGGATATTGAGAAAATAACGATATATCCGAATAGAGCTACAGATGATAAAAGTAGACTTTTAGTTGGAGCAGCGGTCGGGATAGGTAAAGATATGGACAGTCGCGTTGAAGCCTTGATGAAATCAGGTGTTGATTTAATAGTTTTAGATTCTGCTCATGGTCATTCTGTCAATATTATCAATTCTGTTAAAAAAATCAAAGATAAATATCCTGAATTACAAGTCGTTGCTGGTAATATCGCAACTGCTGAGGCTACGGTAGAATTGATCAAGGCTGGTGCCGACGCTGTTAAAGTAGGAATTGGTCCTGGTTCGATTTGTACAACTAGAGTTGTAGCAGGAGTTGGCGTTCCACAGATCACTGCAATTTATGACTGCGCTAAAGCGGCAAAAGAATATAATGTTCCAATTATTGCTGATGGAGGCATCAAGTATTCAGGAGATATAGTGAAAGCTATTGCAGCTGGTGCTGACCTTGTCATGCTCGGTTCGCTGTTTGCAGGAACAGAAGAAAGCCCTGGAGAGACTATTATGTTTAAAGGTAGAAGCTTTAAATCATATAGAGGAATGGGTTCTATAGGAGCTATGCAAGCCGGAAGTAAAGATAGATATTTTCAAAATGATACTGATAAATTTGTACCGGAAGGCGTTGAAGGAAGAGTTCCTTATCGCGGTGTATTAAAAGAAATCATATACCAACTTCTAGGCGGTATCAAATCAGGCATGGGTTATTGCGGAACTAAGGATATTCAAGATTTGAAAGAAAATGGAAAGTTTATGAGAATTACAAATGCTGGACTTAAGGAATCACATCCGCATGATGTTCAAATAACTGAAGAACCACCAAATTATAGTAGAAGGGATTAGTGAGGTTCTAGTATGGAAAAAAGAGAATTGATTATTATAGTCGATTTTGGTGGTCAATACAATCAACTGATTGCCAGAAGAGTTAGAGAAAACAAAGTTTATTCAGAAGTATATTCATATAAAAATGCTTTGAAAGCAGTAAAAGAAAAAAATCCTAAAGGTATAATTTTTACAGGTGGTCCCAATTCTGTTTATTTAGAAGATGCACCGGGAATTGAAAAAGAAATCTTTGAACTTGGGATACCGGTCTTAGGAATATGTTACGGGATGCAATTAATGGCTGAAGTTTTAGGCGGAAAAGTTCAAAAGGCATCTAATAGAGAATATGGAAAGATTGAATTGAACATTAATGATAATGATGGATTATTTAATGAAATAACAAATAATTCGACATGTTGGATGTCTCACTTCGATTATGTTGAAGCGGTTCCTGATGGTTTTGAAATTACAGCGAACACTGAAAACACAGAAATCGCCGCAATGAAAGATGATGATAAAAAGCTCTATGGAGTACAATTTCATGCAGAAGTTGAACATACTCCTTTTGGAAGACAATTAATAAAGAATTTCCTTTTTGACATTGCCGGATGCGCAGGCAACTGGGATATGGGTGATTTCATTAAGCAAGCTGTCAATGAGATTAAAGAAAAAGTCGGTAATCAAAAGGCTATCGTCGGACTATCGGGCGGAGTTGATTCATCTGTAGCATCTCTTTTAGTTCATGAAGCTATAGGAGATAATTTAACTGCTATTTTTGTCGATCACGGATTACTTCGAAAAGACGAGGGAGACCAAGTTGAAGAAACTTTCAAAGGTGAATTCAACATGAATATTATAAGGGTCAATGCGCAAGAAAGATTTTTAGGTAAGTTAAAAGGTGTTTCTGATCCTGAGAAAAAAAGAAAAATAATAGGTGAAGAATTTATTAGAGTGTTTGAAGAAGAAGCCAACAAACTTGAGGGAGTAAAATTTCTAGTACAGGGAACTGTTTACCCAGACGTTATCGAGTCTGGAACGGATACTGCGGAGGTTATCAAGTCTCATCATAATGTTGGTGGATTGCCAGAAGATATGGATTTTAAATTGATTGAACCATTGAGACAATTATTTAAAGATGAAGTTAGAGAAGTAGGCTCAAAACTCGGTCTTAGAGAAGACCTTGTTTGGAGACAACCTTTCCCAGGACCTGGTCTTGCTATAAGAATCATGGGTGAAATTACAGATGAAGCTTTAGAACTCGTTAGAGAATCTGATTTTATCTTAAGAGATGAAGTTAAAAAAGCAGGACTTGAAAGAGATATCTGGCAGTACTTCACTGTGTTACCTAACATTAAATCAGTTGGAGTTATGGGAGACGAGCGAACATACTCTCATGCAATTGGAATTAGAGCGGTAACTTCGATAGATGGAATGACAAGCGACTGGGCCAAGATTCCTTATGAGGTGCTTGATAAAATCTCATCGAGAATTGTGAATGAAGTAGATAATGTGAATAGAATACTCTATGATATAACAAGTAAACCACCAAGTACAATTGAGTGGGAATAATATAAAGTAAACAAAAGCGGGAACTGTATGATCAGTACCCGCTTTTGCTATTGAATTAATTTACTTCAAAAAATGCAAAAGAACATTTTAACAAATGTTCTTTTACAATGCCATATTAGTAGGGATTCAGATGAGATAAACTAATATAATTAGCTTATCTACTATAGTTTATTATATTTTCTTAATAAATGAAAGAGAAATTTATAAAAAATTGATTTATTAGAATATTGGAATATAATAATATTAGTGAAATTGAATATTAAGAGAAATATTAATGAAAATACTTTACAATTAAAATGATTTGATTTATACTATAACGAGTTTAGGAAATAGGAGGTATTTAAATTGAAAATTTATTCAAATGCTGAAACAGCAAATGAAATTAAAAAGATAATTGATGCTCAATCTGAACAACCAAAGAATGTAAGAATATTTATTTCTGGAATGGGCTGAGCGGGTCCAAGTTTTGGTTTAGCTCTGGATGAGTTAAAGGAAGATGACATGAACCACGTTTACGAAGATATTTCATTCGTTATGGAAAATATGATATTTGAACAATTTGGTGATTTCAAAGTTGAGTTTTTAGGTGGAGGATATTTAGTTGCTCCAAATGAACAAGAACCGACTGATTGCAGTTCATGCAGTGGTTCATGTAGTTAATCAAGAAAAGCATTCGTTTAGAATGCTTTTTTCATTTTTTGTGTGAATCAACTATTGAAATAAATGCCCTGGCAGCTTGATTAAGGGGAGTTTTTTTATTGGTTATCAAAGAGATTTTTCTCTTTGGAATATCAAAAGTGGTTTTTATTATTATAAGTTTATCATTTTGATTATCTTGAATGACTTTTCTATCGGCGAATCCTATACCAAAACCTGCTTTAACTAAATCTACTATAAGATCGACGCTAATGAGTTCAACTTCAGGTTGCAGAGTTAAATTGGATTTAGAAAATATATCTTCTAGAAAAATTCTTGTACTCGTGTGTTTCTTCAAAGAGATAAATGGATACTTGTTAAAATCATCTAGTTTCAGAATCTTGTCTTTTAATATTTTATAGTGGTTGCTGGTAAAAAATATCTCATCTAAAGTGTAAAAATCTATGTAGTTGAATCTCGAGTCTATTTTGTCGTAATCGTGATTGATGAATCCCAAGTCGAGTTGACCTGTTACAACTTCATGCTTGGTTTTTGGTGAAGGCTGATTGTCTATCAATAATTTGATTTTTGGATACCTCTGATGAAATTCTTCAAAGATATCTAAAAGGTAATGTTTACAAATGGTATCACTGGCTCCGATTTTCAGCTCACCTATTTCAACAGCCTTATAGCTGTCGATAAAATTCTCAGCTATTGTAATTTCGGTGAAGGCGGTTTCCAAATGTTCGAATAAAATTTTACCGCTTTGCGTTAAAGATATACGTTTACCATTTCTAAAAAACAGAGAAATTCCCAATTGTTTCTCAAGAAGTTTGATAGATTGAGAAACAGAAGATTGGGTTACAAAGAGAAAATCTGCGGCTCTTGAAAAACTCATATTTTTTGCGACATTATAAAAAACTTTGTATAGTTCATAATTTATATTCATATAAGCCCTCCTAATAACAAGTATTAATTATATTAATTATCATTATATATTAAAGGGTGATAAAATAAAAGTGAAATTAAATTATGGAGGAATCCTTATGAATATAGTTAAAAGAGTTTATGTAAAAAAGAGAAATGGATTTGATGTGCATGCAGATAATTTGCGTGAAGAAATAAGAAGTATATTAGGAATCGATAGTTCGAATTTACAAATAATCAATGTTTACGACATAGAAAATTTATCACAGCCGGATTTTGAAATGGCAGTTAGGGAAGTACTGTCTGAGCCGAATGTAGATGATTTTTTTTATTTTTTTGAAACAAAAGAAAATCAAAAGACTTTTAGAGTGGAATATTTGCCAGGGCAATATGATCAAAGGGCAGATTCGGCAGAGCAGTGTTTGATGCTTTTGAATAGCGAACTTAAACCTAAAATCAATGCCTCGCAGATATATGTATTTGACGATATTTCTGAAAAAGAATTGGTAGTGCTGAAAAAATATTTAATAAATCCAGTTGATTCGAGAGAAATTGGACTTAGTGTTCCAAAAACACTGACAAGTGAAGCAAGTGTACCTAATGATATTAAAACATTGGAAGGATTTATAGAATTCAATGAGAGCGAGCTAAAGAATTTGATTGTTGAGTTAGGTCTCGCTATGACTATAGATGATTTAAAGGCTACTCAAAAGTATTTTAAATCTGAAAGTAAAAATCCTACATTGACAGAGATAAAGGTTTTGGATACATATTGGTCGGATCATTGCCGTCATACAACATTTATGACAAGCATAAAATTTGTTGATATGAATGAAAACAATATTGAAGTTTTAGATGAAACTTATACGAAATATCTTGAAACTAGAAAAAATCTAGGAAGAGAGAATAAAGATGTAACTCTTATGGACTTGGCTACAATAAATATGAGAGATATGAAAGTAAAGGGAAAACTTGACGACCTTGAAGTATCCGAAGAAATAAATGCTTGCAGCATAGTAGCTTCAGTTGATATTGATGATCGTGAAGAAGAATATTTGATTATGTTTAAAAATGAAACTCATAATCATCCGACAGAGATTGAACCTTTTGGTGGTGCTGCAACTTGTTTGGGCGGTGCAATCAGAGATCCGCTATCTGGCAGAAGTTATGTTTATCAATCTATGAGAATCAGCGGCTCTGGTGATCCAAGAGTACCTGTAGAGATGACTATTCCAGGAAAATTAGCTCAAAGATCTATTACTATTGGAGCAGCCAAAGGTTTTAGTTCGTATGGAAATCAAATTGGACTTAACACTGGATATGTCAGAGAATATTATAATCAAGGTTTTCTTGCTAAAAGAATGGAAGTTGGATTTGTAATCGGCGCTACTCCTAGAAAAGATGTTTTAAGAGACGTTCCAGCAGAGGGAGACTTAGTGGTCGTAGTTGGTGGAAGAACAGGTCGTGATGGAGTTGGAGGAGCAACAGGATCTTCTAAAATACATGATCAAAAGTCGATAGAAGTTTCAGGAGCCGAAGTGCAAAAAGGCAATCCTCCTATCGAGCGAAAAATACAAAGGTTGTTTAGGAATCCTAAAATCAGTGGTTTAATTAAAAGAAGTAATGATTTTGGTGCTGGTGGTGTTTCAGTAGCTATTGGGGAAATCGCCGATTCGGTGGAAGTCAATCTTGATTTAATGCCGAAAAAATATGAGGGATTAGATGGTACGGAACTTTCAATCAGTGAATCTCAAGAGAGAATGGCTGTTGTAATAGCTAAAGAAAATATAGATGACTTCATTGAAGGATGTAAAAAAGAAAATTTAGAAGTAAGCGTTGTAGCTAAAGTAACAAACGATAATCGTTTTAGATTGATATGGAGAGGCAATACCATTTTAGATTTAGACAGAGAGTTTTTAAATTCTGCAGGTGCGAAATCATATGGTGGAGTCAAAATATCGGCAGTAGAAATGAATGAATATCCTTTAGAGCCATTTGAAGATTTATATGATGGTTTAAACGATATCAATGAAGCATCACAAAGAGGTTTAGTAGAGCAATTTGACAATTCCATAGGTAGAAACAATGTTCTATCTTTCCATGGTGGAGAACATCTAATGACTCCTATCCAAGGAATGGTATCAAAGATACCTGTTGAAAAAGGAGAAACCAATACTGTTTCAATTGTAAGTAATGGATACAATCCCAAGATTGGAAAATGGAGTTCTTTCCACGGTGGAATGTACTCTGTAGTTGAATCTTTATCTAAACAAGTTGCATTAGGTGGAAAGATAGATAAGGTTAGATTTACCTTCCAAGAGTACTTCGAAAGACTTGGAAACGACCCGGTTAGATGGGGAAAACCATTTAGCGCTTTATTGGGAGCGAACTCAGTAATGGATTATTTTGATCTAGCTTCAGTCGGTGGAAAGGATTCAATGTCGGGAACTTATTCTTATGGTGATGTAAGAATAGATGTACCTCCTACATTGATATCATTTGCTGTAAGTATTGGGAATATCAAAGACGTCATTAGTCCAGAATTTAAATCAAAAGATAATTCAATCGCTTTATTTGAAGCAAAGAGAAATGCAGATCATACTTTTGATTTTGAAAATCTAGAAAAAATATATAAAGAAATAGAAGAGTTAAACAGCAAAGGCATAATTAAATCCGCATATGTTGTCGAAGAACATGGAATTGGCAGTGCAATTGCAAAAATGACCTTTGGTAATCATATAGGTGCAAAAGTCGATTGTGATACTGCGAAGGATTTATATGCATCGATAGTTGTCGAAATGGAAAAAGGTTACGAAATTGATAATGGAACTA
Source organism: Eubacteriales bacterium (assembly GCA_030625575.1). Taxonomy (GTDB): domain Bacteria; phylum Bacillota; class Clostridia; order Peptostreptococcales; family Acidaminobacteraceae; genus DAOURC01. The sequence goes on from DAOUQP010000002.1 coordinate 44,600, forward strand.
TTATTGGAGAAACAATTGAAAAACAAGTTATTCAAATAAATGAAAAAACCTATAAAATTGAAGACTTGATCAACACTTGGGAAAAACCTTTGGAAAAAGTTTTCCCGACAGAGAAAAAAGTAGAAGGAGTATCTAAGAAATTCAATTTTTATACACCTTCAATAGTTACCAGTAGCTTGGGAATAGTAAAGCCAAAAGTATTTATTCCGGTTTTCCCAGGTACCAATTGTGAATATGATACGTCTTATAAGTTTGAACAAGCAGGCGCAGATGTAGACACATTCATATTCAAGAATTTAAAGAGTTCAGACATCGATGAATCTATCGATGAGATAGTAAAAAGAATTAAAAAATCTCAGATAATAACTTTAGCTGGAGGATTTTCGGCAGGAGATGAACCAGAGGGGTCAGGTAAGTTCATTGCTTCTGTTCTTAAAAATCCAAGAATTAAAGAAGCGTTAATGGATTTATTGAATAACAGAGATGGACTTATGCTAGGCGTTTGTAACGGCTTTCAAGCACTGATTAAATTAGGTTTGGTGCCATATGGAGACATCAGGACATTAGGAGAAAATGATCCGACTTTGACATTTAATAAACTAGGAAGACATGTAGCCCAAATGGTATATACAAAAGCAACTTCTAATAAATCTCCATGGATGATGTATTCTGATCCAAATCTAGTTTATAAAACTCCAGTATCTCATGGAGAAGGAAGATTTGTTGCAGATGAAAAGATGCTTAAATGGTTAGAAGAAAACGGGCAGATTGCAATGCAGTATGTCGATGAATTTGGTAACCCGACATATGACACAAGGTATAATCCAAATGGATCTGTTCATGCAATCGAAGCAATAACAAGTCCTGATGGAAGAATTTTAGGAAAGATGGGACATAATGAGCGAATTGACAACCAACTTGCAATCAATGTTCCAAGTAAAGAGGATTTAAAACTCTTTAAAGCAGGAGTAGATTATTTTAAATAAATAGAAAGAGGTGTTAATTGTGAAAATTGGAATTGTAATGGGTAGTGATTCAGATTTTGAAATTGTAAAGAAAAGTTTAGACATACTTAAGGAATTTAATATCAGCGTCGAAGTTAGAGTGTTATCAGCACATAGAACAAGTGATGAAGCTTTGGAATTTGCTAAAAACGCTGAAAATAACGGGATGGAATTATTGATTGGAGCTGCAGGAAAAGCAGCGCATTTGCCGGGAGTTTTAGCTTCGGTAACGACTTTGCCGGTGATAGGATTGCCAATAAAATCATCTACTATGGATGGACTTGATTCTCTTTTGTCGATTGTTCAGATGCCAAAAGGAATTCCTGTTGCAACAGTAGCGATAAACGGTGCAGAAAATGCTGCTCTTTTAGCGGTGCAAATTCTTTCAGTTAAATACGACGAATTGAAACAATCCATGAAAGATTATCGCGAAATAATGCGATTGGAAGTTTTAAAGAAAAATGATAAAATTGTTGAAATTACAAAAGAATATTTATAGGAGGAATAAAAATGGAAAAAAAAGAAATGTTATATGAGGGTAAAGCAAAAAAAGTATATAAGACAGATGAGAGTGAATTGTTTATAATAGAATATAAAGATGATGCAACAGCGTTTAATGGAGAGAAAAAAGGAACTATTGTAGGTAAAGGTGTAATAAACAATAAAATGTCGGCGTTAATGTTTCAAATATTAGAAGAGAAAGGTATTCCAACACATTTTGTTGAACTACTTAGCGATAGAGAATCTCTTGTGAAAAGCGTAAAAATTTTACCGCTTGAAGTTATCATCAGAAATATAACTGCAGGTTCATTTTCTAAAAGATATGGTGTTGAAGAAGGAATCGTTCTTCCTTTTCCAACTGTAGAATTCAGTTATAAAGATGACGATCTTGGAGATCCGCTTATGAATGAATATCACGCTTTAGCTTTGGAACTTGCAACAAAAGAGCAGATAGAAACTATTAAAGCCTATGCATTTGAGATCAACAAGATAATGAAAGAATTCTTTTTAGAAAGAAACATTAAACTGGTTGATTTTAAATTGGAATTTGGAGTTCATAAAGGCGAAGTGATTCTAGCTGATGAGATTTCTCCAGATACTTGTAGATTTTGGGATAGAGAGACAAATAAAAAATTAGATAAAGATCGTTTTAGAAGAGATTTAGGAGACGTTGAAGGCGCTTATCAAGAAATTATGAAACGACTAAATATTTAACTTGGAGGAAAGCATGGATAAATTAAAAGAAGAGTGTGGGGTCTTTGGAATATACGACCAAGATGGTATGAATTTATCGAACTTAACTTATTTTGGCCTTGTTGCATTGCAACATCGCGGTCAAGAAAGTGCTGGAATTGCGATTAGAAGTGGTAATGCAATCAATTATCATAAGGGTATGGGACTTGTTCAAGAGGTTTTTGATGCGCATAAACTTATGGGACTTGATGGTGATATTGCAATCGGTCATGTTAGATATTCAACTACAGGACAAAGTCAGCTTAGTAATGCTCAGCCTTTAGTAGTTAGATTTAGAGGTGGAAGTATTGCTTTGGCGCATAATGGCAATCTAGTAAATGCGTATGAATTAAGGAATGAACTTGAGAAAAACGGCACGATTTTTCAGACGTCGATAGATTCTGAAGTTATCGCCAATCTCATCGCTATTGAATATAAAGGGAATATCAAAGAAGCGGTTTTAAGTGCTGTAAAACAAGTTAAAGGCGCTTATGGTTTGGTGGTCATTTTCAATGATAAGCTTATAGGGGTAAGAGATCCAAATGGTCTAAGACCTTTAGTGCTTGGAAAAACTAAAACAGGATATGTTTTAGCTTCTGAAACGGCTGCATTGGATGTTGTCGGAGCAGAATTTGTAAGAGATATTCAAAAGGGTGAAATGATTACTATCGACGAAAATGGCTGGGAGTCTATCATCTTCGACGACACAAAAAGAAAATCGATCTGTTCATTTGAATATGTTTATTTTGCAAGACCGGATAGCAATATGGATGGACAAAACATTTATAAAACAAGATATAAAGCTGGAAAAATATTAGCAAAAGAACATCCTGTTGAAGCGGATATTGTTATAGCGGTTCCTGATTCGGGGATTCCAGCTGCTATTGGGTATTCAAATGAATCAGGGATTCCATATGATGTCGGCTTGATAAAAAACAAATATATGGGGAGGACTTTTATTCAACCTGATCAAGAAACAAGAGAATTGGCTGTTAAATTAAAATTAAATGTTCTAAAAGATAATATTGACGGTAAAAGATTAATCCTTATCGATGATTCAATTGTTAGAGGCACAACTTCAAGAAGAATTATCAACATGCTTAGAGAAGCAGGGGCAAAAGAAGTGCATGTAAGAATCAGTTCACCACCTGTTTCACATTCTTGTTACTTTGGAATAGATACTCCTTCTAAAAAGCAATTGGTAGGAGCGGTTAAGTCTGTTGAAGAAATTTGTGAATTGATTGGCGCTGATAGTCTAGGTTATTTGAGTTATGATGGTCTTGTTGAATCGATAGGTAAAGGAAAAGACAAGATATGTACAGCGTGTTTTAATGGGGATTATCCAATGCCGGTACCGATGAGCGGCAAAAAATACGTCTTTGAAAAGATGTAATTGAGGTGGAGCAATGAGTAAGATTACTTATAAAGATGCAGGAGTAAATATTGAAAAAGGCTATGAAACTGTAAAAAAAATTAAAGCGAGTGTTGAAAAGACCTTTGATAAAAACGTATTGACAGGACTTGGTTCATTTGCTGGATTATATAAGCTTGATAAAGTAGAAAACCCTGTATTGGTTACAGGAACAGATGGAGTCGGTACAAAACTTTTATTGGCTCAGATGATGGATAAGCATAAGACAGTAGGACAAGACCTTGTCGCAATGTGTGTCAATGATATCCTATGTCATGGAGCCAAACCTCTATTATTTCTTGACTATATAGCATCTGGAAGAGTGGAACCAGATAAGATGGCAGGAATAGTTGAAGGAATTGCCAAGGCATGTCAAACTGCACACCTTTCACTTGTTGGTGGAGAGACTGCAGAGATGCCTGGAATGTACGGTAATGGAGAGTATGATTTAGCGGGATTTGTAGTAGGAATAGTTGATCAAAATAAAATCATCAACGGGAAAGCTATAAAACCTGGAGACAAGGTAATAGGACTCGCATCAAGTGGACCTCACAGCAATGGCTATTCACTTCTAAGAAAAGTATTTTTTGATGCTAATAATTATAAACCGGATGATTATATAGAGGAACTTGACGATACTATAGGAAATGTTTTATTGAAGCCGACAATCATATATACTGATGTAATCATGAAGCTGATGGAGAATGTCACTATTAAAGGTATTGCAAACATCACTGGTGGAGGTTTTATCGAGAATATTCCAAGAACATTACCTGATGGAGTATCTGCTAAAATCTACAGCGGTTCATGGGAAATCCAACCTATTTTCAAGTTGACTCAAAAACTATCCAATCTTTCTGATGAAGAGATGTTCAACACTTTAAATATGGGAATCGGTATGGTACTGGTTGTTGATGAGGGTGATGTCTCTAGTATAATAAAACTTTCTGATGAGTTGGGGCAGAAAGCAAACATGATCGGTGAAATTGTTTTAGGTGATGAAGGCGTGATTCTATGAAGAAAATAGCTGTATTTGCATCAGGGGGCGGTACGAATTTTCAAGCCCTTATTGATGGGGTGCACAAAAAAGAATTGGGCTTTATTGAAATTCTTTTTATCGATAGAGAATCTGCTTATGCAAAAGAGAGAGCAATACAAAATAGTATTCCTTGGGTTTATATTGGAAAGAAAAAATTTTCTGATAATGAATCAAAAGCTGAATATATTTTGCAAAATCTTTTAGATCATGATATTGATTTGATAATTTTAGCTGGTTTTTTAGGATTTATCGATGAAAAAATAATAAGGCAATATGATAAAAAAATTATTAATATTCATCCCTCACTGATTCCAAAGTATAGTGGAAAAGGTTTTTATGGACAGAAAGTTCATGAAGCTGTACTAAAAAATAAAGATAAAGAAACTGGAGTTACAATACATTTTGTAGACGAAGGTATTGATACAGGAGATATAATAATTCAGGAAAAAGTTTCAGTACTTAGTGATGATACAATGGATTCACTTTCAAGCAGAGTGCTGAAAATCGAGCATAAATTATTGATAAGTACTGTGAAAAAATTACTTAGGAGTGATGTTTCGTGAGAGCGTTGATAAGTGTATCTGATAAAAGCGGTATTGTTGAATTTGCCAAGCAACTAGAAGAATTAGGAGTTGAAATATATTCAACTGGCGGAACTTTTAAAGCGATTGAATCTGCAGGTGTTAAAGTTAATAAGGTATCGGATTTAACAAAATTTGAGGAAATTATGGATGGGAGAGTAAAAACTCTTCATCCTAAAATTCACGGTGGGATTTTAGCGGATAGAGATAAAGAAAGTCATCTTTTAGATATGAAAAACAATGATATCAAACCGATAGATTTAGTTGTTGTCAATCTATATCCTTTTAAAGAAGTGATTAAAAAAGATATTACTTTAGATGAAGCTATTGAGAATATAGATATAGGTGGACCGACTATGCTTCGTTCTGCAGCAAAGAATTATAAGCATGTCACTGTTATTGTTGAACCAGAAGATTATGATAAAGTCATTGCTGAAATCAAAGAAGACGGCAATACTGCTCTTGATACAAGGAGAAAACTTTCTATAAAGACATTTGAACATACAGCCAATTATGATTCTGTCATTTCAAATTACTTTAGAAATCAGATCGATGAAGATTTTGAACAAAAATACTTCAATATATCATTTGAAAATGGAAGCAAGCTTCGATATGGAGAAAATCCTCATCAAAGAGGATATTATTATGGTGATGTCAACCCTCTTGGTGCAAAACAGCTTTGGGGTAAAGAATTATCATATAATAATTTAAATGATGCAACAGGAGCTATTGAACTTTTAATGGAGTTTGATAAACCTACTGCTGTAAATGTAAAGCATACAAATCCTTGTGGAGTTGCTTCTGCAGAAAATGTTTATGAAGCATACATCAAGGCATATGAGTGCGATCCTGTTTCAATCTTTGGCGGAATTGTTGCGGTGAATAAAATAGTGGAGAAAAATCTAGCTGAAAAGCTTTCTGAAATATTTTTAGAGATAATTATTGCACCTGATTTTACTGATGAAGCTATTGCAATTCTAACTAAGAAGAAAAATGTAAGAATTCTTCAGTTGGATACAAAAGAAATTGTTGAAAAAACTCAAATAAAATCTGTAATAGGTGGAATCTTGGTTCAAGATAAAGATAATGAGTTATTTGAAAAATTTGATGTGGTAACAGAAGCCAAGCCGAGTGAAGAAATGATAGATGATCTTAATTTCGCTTTTAAAGTAGTTAAACATCAAAAATCAAATGCGGTTTGTTTTATAAAAGAAGAGCAAAGCATCGGACTTGGAACGGGTCAGGTCAGCAGAGTTTTTTCAACTGATAATGCGGTAAACTTTTCTAAGTTTGATATAAAAGGTTCAGTTTTGGCATCTGACGCTTTCTTTCCATTCAGAGATTCCATTGATTTAGCGGCAAAAGCGGGAGTAAAGGCAATTATTCAACCAGGTGGATCTATTAGAGATCAAGAAATTATCGATGCATGTAATGAATATGGCATAGCTATGATTTTTACTGGCATGAGACACTTTAAACACTAAGGAGGCTTAATATGAATATCTTAGTTCTAGGTAGCGGTGGAAGAGAACACACTATTGTATGGAAGTTGTCACTTAGCGATAGCGTAACTTCTATACACGTTATTCCAGGAAATCCTGGTATGGCGGATATAGCTACAACTGCAAATATAAATTTAAGTGATCAAGATGAAATACTTGATTATGCTGTTGATAATGGTATAGATTTGGTTGTAGTAGGTCCAGAGCAGCCTTTAGTTGATGGAATAGCTGATAGATTTAGAGAAAAAGGTATCAAGGTATTCGGTCCTGGTAAAATTGGAGCTCAATTGGAAGGAAGTAAAATCTTTTCTAAAGAATTTATGGTTAGACACGGAATTTTAACATCGAAGTTTGATGTTTTTACAAATAAAGAAGAAGCTGTCAAAGGAATAGAGAAGTATTCATATCCACTAGTAATCAAAGTTGATGGACTCGCTGCTGGAAAGGGAGTTTTAATTCCTAAAACAAAAGAAGAAGCTATCAAGGATTTATCTTGTATCTTTGATGAAAGAAAATTTGGAGATGCTGGAGATAGAGTATTAGTAGAAGAATTCATAAGTGGCTTTGAAGCTTCGATACTATGTTTGGTAGACAATAACAACATTGTACCTTTAGAGAGTGCAAGAGATTATAAAAAAGCATACGATGAAGATAAAGGTCTTAATACAGGTGGTATGGGAGCTATATCTCCTAATGATAAGCTTACAGATGAAATGATAGCTTTAGTTGAAAAAGATGTTCTGAAGAAGACCTTGAATGGATTGAAAAAGGATAATATCGATTTCAACGGGGTATTGTTTATCGGTCTTATAATAAATGAAGATGATGAGCCTTATATTCTTGAATACAATGTTCGCTTTGGAGATCCTGAAACTCAATCTGTTATTCCAAAGATGAAAAATGATTTAGCTGATGTCTTTATGAAAACAGTTGATAATGAACTTGATCGACTCAAGCTTGAGTGGGATGAAAGAATTGCTGTAACTACAATACTTGCATCTGGTGGTTATCCTGAAAGTTATGAAAAGGGAAAGGAAATAACATTTGGAAATATAGATGATGATGTTATGATATTTCACGCAGGAACAAAACTTGAAGATGGTAAACTAGTGACCGATGGCGGAAGGGTCTTGGGAGTCACAACTTTAGCTGAGGATAAGTACAAAGCTAGAGAGAAAATATATAAAAACATCGATAAAATACACTTTGACGAAAAGATGTATAGAACAGATATTGGATTATAGAAAAAACAAGGAAGTTCATTGATAAACTTTGGTGAACTTCCTTGTTTTTTGTGTAGATTGAAATATGATAAGTAAAATAAGGAAATTAATGTAGCATATATTCGGAATTATGTGGTAGAATAAATATTATTTTCATCGTAACACTAAAATATTAAAGTAATGGTATTTGATGAAATATGGTTTGTTATATTATGCCAGCATAATATATTAAAATAAATGATATAATATTAGTAGAAGCACATATTGTGAATTAGTTATCAAACATTAGTGATAATTACTAACATTTACAAATATATAGTGGAGGTTTTTAATGTTTAGTCCTATTAAATCCGAAAAAATTTATCAGCAGATAAATAAACAAATTCAAGATTTGATATTATCTGGTGAATTAAAAAATGGAGATAAGTTGCCAGGAGAAAGGCAATTAGCGGAAACTTTTAATGTATCGCGAACATCAATAAGAGAATCTATAAGATCTCTTGAGATTATGGGGTTGATTGAAAGTCGTCCTGGTGAAGGAAACTTTATCAAAGATTCAGATTCAACTATAATGTTAGAACCGTTATCAATAATGTTCAAACTTAATAATGGTACATTTAATGACATTTTAGAAATACGAATTATACTGGAAGTAGAGGCGGCGGGATTAGCGGCGCAAAGGATTTCTAGCGAAGATTTAGAAAAATTAAAATCTTTAATAAAAGAGCTTGAGTACAGTAAAAATGAGGAACACAGTGTTGAAATTGATAAAGAGATACACTATTTAATTGCTCATGCTACAGGGAATTTTTTAATTATTACTGTCCTGGATGCAATATCATCCTTGATGACAAATTTCATAACTGATGCGAGAAAAATTATTGTTAAGAATATCAATGAGCAAGGAAGACTTCTAAAAATTCATAAGGATGTTGTAGAAGCAATTTGTAATAAAGATGTGAAGGAAACTAAAAATGCAATGCAAAGACATTTTGATTCTGTTATCGAGAGTATTGAAAATGTGTAAAGACCTTTTTATAGGGTCTTTTTTTATTTTCAGCATAAGTTTGTTAAAAAATAAACATATATTTTAATATTCAGAAAATTGTGATAGTTTTTAATTAACGGTACGACCAGCAGACCAATTATAAGGAGGAAGTTTATGAATATAGTTATTCCAATTAAACAAGTTCCTGAAACAAGTAATGTAAAAATGGATCCAGAAACAGGAACAATGATTAGAGATGGTGTTGAAAGTATCATAAATCCACTAGATTTATATGCTATTGAAACAGGTATTCAACTTAAAGAGCAATATGGGGGGAAGGTAACAGTTATTAGCATGGGACCACCTAGTGCTGCTAAAGCGTTAAAAGAAGCAATAGCTATGGGTTGTGATGATGGTATATTAGTTTCTGATAGAAAATTTGCTGGAGCTGATACTTGGTCGACTGCCTATGTATTAGTAAAAACAATTGAGAAAATTCAAGATGTAGATCTTGTTATTGCAGGAGAAAGAGCAACTGATGGTGATACAGGTCAAGTGGGACCAAATATTGCTTCAGCCATGGATTTACCATTAGCTACATATGTCAGTAAAATTGATGAAATCAAAGATAATGAAATAATTGTAGAAAGATTAGTTGAAGAGGGTTATGAAAAGCTTCAGATTCAATTGCCTGCACTGTTGACTGTAGTTAAGGAAATTAGTTATCCAAGGCTTCCTACTTTAAGAGGGAAACAGCGAGCAAGAAAAATGGAATTGCCTGTTTATAGTGTTCAAGATTTAGATGTTGAAGAATCAAAATTAGGATTAAAAGGCTCGCCAACACGTGTTGTTAAAATTGAAACACCAAAAGTTACAAGAGGTGGAAAAATAATAAAAGTAAGTGATGATGAAAGTCTCAACAATGCTGTCGATGAATTAATAAATTTCTTAAAAGTAAAAGAAGTTATATAGGAGGTTCTTATGGATTATAAAGGAGTATGGACGATTGCCGAAGTAAATAATGGACAATTAAAGTCAGTGTCTTTTGAACTATTGTCAAGAGGTCGAAAACTAGCTGATGAAATCAACGAAGAATTGGTTTCGGTTTTGATTGGTGGGAAAGTTGATGACAATACATTACAAGAATTAATTCATAGAGGAGCAGATCGTGTTCTCTTCGTTGAAGATGAAAATTTAGATGGATTTGTTGTAGAAACATATAGTAATGTACTATCAGATTTGATTGCTGAAAAAAAACCTGAAATTATTTTAGCAGCAGCGACGGTAAATGGAAGAACTTTAATGCCACATGTAGCGATGAAAATTCATGCTGGTTTAACTGCCGATTGTACGGAACTTTCTATTGAACCAGAGACAAATAACTTATTGCAAACAAGACCTGCTATAGGTGGTAATATCTTGGCGACAATTAAATCGCCGGATAACAGACCTCAGATGGCAACTGTTAGACCGAAGTCTTCAAGACCTTTAGATATTGATGAATCGAGAGAAGGAATCATTGAAAGAGTTGTCTTTAAAACTGAATTGATCGATACAAGAGTTAAACGATTAGGAGTAATTATAAATGAAGAAGAAGACATCAATATTCAGGAATCTGATATTGTTGTTTCTGGTGGTAAAGGAATGAAGAAAGTTGATAACTTTAAGATGATATCAGAGCTTGCACATCGTTTAGGTGGTGTTGTAGGTGCTTCTAGAGATGCGGTAGATAGAGGCTGGGCAAAATATCCTCAACAAGTTGGTTTAAGCGGGAAAACAGTTACTCCAAACTTTTATTTTGCATTTGGTATTTCAGGAGCGATTCAACATCTGGCAGGAATGAAAACAGCTGAGACAATCATTTCGGTTAATTCAGATGAAGATGCAACAATATTTCAAGTCTCTGATTTTGGTATCGTTGGTGATTTATTTGAGGTATTACCTTTACTTAATGAAAAGTTAGCAAAGGAGGGTAAATAGATGGAATATGGTAAAGTGACGAAGTCGATAATCTATGAACTAGTCAATATTCTCGGTGAAAAAAATGTAATCTTCGATGAAGAAAAGATGGAAAGTTATTCTCATGATGAAACACCAATCAATCAATATGCCAGTATGCCGGATGTGGTTATTACACCAATTAATACTGAGCAAATTTCAGAAGTTGTAAAACTTGCAAATAAATATTTAATTCCAATTACACCGAGAGGTGCCGGTAGTGGTCTCTCAGGAGGAGCGATTCCTATTTATGGTGGAATTTTGCTTTCGGTTGAAAAAATGAATAAAGTTATTGAAATTGATTATGAGAATATGATGATTGTCGTTGAACCTGGTTTAGTAACTAATGAAATTAATAGCTTAGTTGAAGATAGAGGATTATTCTTTGCAGGGTATCCGATGAGTTTGGAAACTTGTTTTGTTGGAGGAAATATCGCAGAAAACGCCGGTGGTGGTAAAGCGGTAAAATATGGTGTGACAGGACAATATATCGTAGGAATGGAAATTGTTACTCCAACAGGAGAAATAGTTGAACTTGGTGGAAAAATTATCAAAGATGTTACTGGATACGATATTAAGAAATTGATGATTGGATCTGAAGGAACT
>DAOUQP010000071.1 GCA_030625575.1 Eubacteriales bacterium
TTATTGATACCATTGAAAAAACATTGGCTGAGTCCAATGAATATATTTATAAAGAAAGCAATTAACACAATACTTATCAACCTAGGAGATGAGAAAATGTCTATTATAATGATGTTTGCAGCATTACTTTTTTTAATCATAATATTTCTATTATTATGGGGAACTCTTTTCAATAAAATTACTAAGAGAATAATATTGATTCTATTAATTTCTATTATTCTTATTCCTGTACTGAATAGAACAATCACTGGATTAAGCAGTTTTGCAAATAGAGATATACTCACAAATTTGCAAGGAGAAATCTATTATAAAAAAAGGGTCGACGGCATACTGACCTTATTTAAATCAGATGCAAATCTGCAAAATGAAATACTTATATATAGCCACAAAGGCAAAGGCGATAACGACAATATCCTCGATTATTCTATCGACATTGAAAATGAGACAATAAGTTTCATAGCCATGAACGATGGAGATTGGAGTCTCTTTTCTCTAGAAGAAGGAGAAGATAATCCTACTTTGATAAATACTGTAGACGTATTAGTAAATTCCAAATCTTATCTAGCAAATACACATTATATAAAGAAATCTACTAAAAATCTCATAGTTACCAAAGAAAGTGGTTCTCTTTATATAACTGAAAACGACGAGACAAAATGCGTCAAGAAATTTTACGGCCTATATGATGATAAATTCACCGGATACCATCCTATTGGATTTTCGCCCGATGGAAGATATTTATTATATCATTCTATGGAAAATCTGACTTTTATAGGAACTATTTTAGGATCGTTCATAGATGACTCTTCTTATGGCCATAATTACATAATGGATTTAGACACTGGCAATAGCACTAGATTTATCGATGTTTCTAGTATTCAGTGGAACATAAGTGAAAATTAAAACCAATTTATATCTGATTACTATTATTCATGGACTAAATAAAGTTAATGGATATCATCAAATGATGATATCCATTAGTTGTTTATTATCCCTTTAATGAATATTTTCCTAAAATTCTCTTTTCAAAAGTACTGATTTCTTCAACTCCAAATCTTTTTAACAACTTCATCGCTTCATTTATTCCCATAGAATAATCATCAACAAAATGCGCATCAGATCCAATCGTAATAGTCTTTCCACCTAGTTGAAGATATCTTTGAATCACTACTCTTTTAGGGTGAAATACTTGTAATTCATTTCTAAAACCGGATGTATTGATTTCTATTCCTTTACCTTTTTTTATGATTTTACTGAGTATCCTATCGATGATTTCACTGAATTCTTCGTAATCATATTTTTTATTGACAAAATCACCGTATCTTGTAATGTAATCCAAATGACCGACTACATCAAAGTCGCTAAAATTATCAACCATATCTTCCACAATTTCAAAGTATCTAAAATAAGCCTCTTTTTGAGTTTTTCCTCTAAAAAAATCTCCAGTGTAAAAATCCATTCCTTCTCCAAAATGAATTGAGGCAATAACAAAATCAAACGGATATTTTTTTACGAAGTTTTCAATTTCATCATGAAAACTTTTTTGATATCCCATTTCTACTCCAACTTTGATATCGATATTATATTTCTTCTTCAACTCCATCACTCGCTGAAAATATTGATCATAGTCGATAAGCTTATGAAACATCTCATCAGGACTGCCAATGTCAATGTGATCAGTAAACATGATTTCATTTTGATTAAGCTTTTTAGCTTTTATAATATATTTTTCCATATCACCTAAACTGTCTGGTGAATATTCAGTATGCACATGATGATCAGTATAAATTCTCATATAACAGCATCTCATTTCATTGTTTTATTCATATATTACATTAATTCTACTCATTTGCAAATAATAAGAAGATAGAAAATTATAAATCCTCTATCTTTTTATTGCTTTTACTTATAATAATTTTGTATTACTTGAATATACCAATCCTTTTTTTGCATCCAGTGTGATATTCATATTATCTTCAAGAATATGAGTAGCATTTGAAGCACCCACAACCGCCGGCAAATGAAGATTGATTGCAACTAACGCACCAGGAGAAGTGTACCCTGCTTCTTCTACTATAATCCCTGCCGATTTTTCTACAAAAGGAACTAAATAGCTTTCTAAAGTATCCGTAACTATTATATCGCCAGGTTTAAATTTGCTTTCTGCTTCTTCAAGAGTTTTAATGATTTTTACCGGTCTAGTCACTATTTCTTTCCCAAGACCTAATCCTTTAATCATTAATTCCTCTACCACATGAACTTTCATTAGATTTGTTGTTCCAGCGACGCCAACTGGCACTCCTGCTGTGATAACCACTAAATCTCCTGTATCTACGAAACCATATTTTTTAGCTTCATTTATTGCATCTTCGAATATTTCATCAGTAGTAGGCGCTTCCGACATAAGTATTGTATTGACTCCAAATACCAATGCGAGCTGTCTTCTCACTTTTTCAGAATAAGTTGCAGCTATAATTGGTGCAACAGGTCTAAACATTGCTACTTTTCTAGTAGTAAATCCAGAACTTGTAGCAGTAATAATCGCCTTAGCTTCCAAATCATTAGCTGTAGTAACAGTTGCATGACTTACAGCAAAAGTAACTCCACCTTGTTCGATTTCATTTACTTTAGTTTTCAATAATTCCTTATAGCATATTGCGTTTTCTGCCCTTTGTGAAATTAAAGCCATCATTTTAACCGATTCATTAGGATATTTACCAGCTGCCGTTTCACCAGAAAGCATAACAGCATCTGTTCCATCGAATATTGCATTTGCAACATCAGTAGTCTCTGCACGAGTCGGTCTTGGGTTTCTCATCATAGAATCAAGCATTTGAGTAGCAGTAATTACAGGTTTTCCTACATTATTACATTTCTTAATAATCATTTTTTGCACAATAGGAACTTCCTCTGCAGGTATTTCAACCCCTAAGTCACCTCTTGCCACCATTATTCCATCTGATACCTCAATAATTTCATCGATATTATCGACACCTTCTTGATTTTCAATCTTTGATATTATATGAATATCGTGAATATGATTTTCTTCTAAAATCTTTCTAATCGCCATAACATCACTGGCTTTTCTTATAAATGATGCTGCAATAAAATCAACTTCATTTTCTATGCCAAATAAAATATCGCTTATATCTTTTTCTGTAATTGCAGGTAATTGAATTTTTACATTAGGAACATTGACACCTTTATGATTTTTTACAATACCAGAATTTATTACTGTTGTTTTAATGTCCTTGCCGGTCATCTCTTCTACTTTTAATTCTACTAAACCATCATCTATTAAAATTCTATCCCCAGGTTTAACATCATTATGCAATGACTTATACGAAACACAACAACCCTCTTTATTACCATCTTTGTCATCATGCCATATTGTAAAAGTACTTCCTTCCTCTAACAATACCTCTGGTTCACTAAATGTCCCGGTGCGAATTTCTGGTCCCTTTGTGTCTAACAAAATAGCTATTGGCCTATCCAATTCTTTTCGCACTTCATTAATCATGTCTATTCTCAATTGATGCTCTTGATGATCACCGTGAGAAAAATTTAATCTTGCTACATTTAGTCCACTAATTGCAAGGCTTTTAAAAACTTCTTTGTTTTCACTTGCAGGACCTATAGTACATACAATCTTTGTTTTCATCATAAATTAATCCTCCTTGATTTTTCTTTATTTCGACAATATATTTGCTAATTCATATAAAGTTTTTTTAGGCATTTCTTTTTTAGAAATGGCATCCTCAATATTTACACAGATGATTTCAGCACCTTTATTTCCTATTGCCAGGCCTGATTTCTCTTCCAAAAGTAAATTAACAGCTTTTTCACCAAATTGAGAAGCTAGAATTCTATCGTATGCCGTTGGAGTACCTCCTCTTTGAAGATGTCCAATAACTGTAACACGTGTCTCCATTTGAGTTTTATGCTCAATTACATCAGCAATTTCATAAGGTCTACCAACACCTTCAGCTAAAATAACAATATGATGAAGTTTTCCTCTGTTTTTTCCTTCAATAATTGTTTTTGCAGTCTTATCAATGTTAAATCCAAACTCTGGTACGATTATACTATCAGCTCCACCGGCAATTCCTGAGTGAAGTGCTATATCACCACATTCTCTACCCATTACCTCAATAATATTTATTCTACCATGGGAAGAAGATGTATCTCTGATATTACCGATTGCACTAACCACAGTATTAAGTGCAGTATCAAATCCAATTGTATTATCTGTATACCAAAGGTCATTGTCAATAGTACCCGGAATACAAACTACCGGAAATCCTAGATTATGCAGTTTCAATGCACCTGTAAAAGAACCATCGCCTCCAATTACAACAAGCCCATCAATTTCAAACATTTTCAATATTTCAACTGCGCGTTTTTGACCTTCTTCTTTCATAAACTCCATTGAGCGAGCAGTTCTTAATTTTGTACCGCCTCTATGAATAATATCACCAACAGAAGCGAGATCCATATCAACTATATCTCCTTCTATAAGACCTTGATACCCTCGATTGATTCCAGATACCTTCAAGCCTTTATACATTGCAACCCTTACAACAGCACGTATTGCCGCATTCATTCCCGGTGCGTCACCACCACTTGTTAATACTCCTATTCTTTTCAAACTTTTCCCCCTAACGGATTTTAATTGATTCTTGTCCTAATATTTTATTTAATTTTTCTATTAAATCATTATTAATATCTACACATAAATTTTTTGGTGCTTTTATTATTTTTTTGTTTTCCTCAATATAGATAAGAACAATTGATCTTCCTTTGTAAATTTTCAAAAGTGCCATTACATCTTTTAATAACTTTTCATCATATCTCTTCAATTTAAGATATAACTTCTTTTCCTGTGATTTTAAATCATTTGATAAAATTTCAATTTGATTGGCGATAATTTTAGGTGCCTCATCTTCCTTAAATACAACTGTTCCTTCTATCAAAAAAAACGAGTTGTTTTTAAGTATTTCTTCTGCTTTCCTATAAATGTTTGGAAAAACGATTACTTCAATCTTATCATAAAGATCCTCAATTTCAACAAAAGCCATCTTATTTTCATTTTTTGTTACTTTTTCATTAATTTTAATCAGCATTCCACCAACATTAATAGTGTCTCCATCTTTAATAAATCCACTTTCACCATCTAATTCCACAAGTTCAGATAGGTTCAAAGTAATTTGCTCTTCTAATACATCTGCATATTCTGATAATGGATGTCCGCTTAAATAGATACCCAAAACTTCCTTTTCGAACTCAAGTAAATACTTGTTCTTCATCTCGGGAATACTTGGTATTGAATCATCAGTCCTGTCAATTTCAATAATATCGCCAAATATGTCCATCTGCCCTTTAACTATAGAACTGTTTTTCCTATGAGCCATATCAATTTCTTTTTCATACACAGATAGAAGTTGACTTCTGTTAAATCCAAATTCATCAAAGGCTCCTCCTTTTATCAAAGATTCCACCGCTCTACGATTTAATTCATTAGAATCAATTCTATCAATAAAGTCTCTAAATCCAAGAAACAATTTATCTTTTCTTTTGTCCTTTATATTTTCAATTAATCCTTTTCCTACATTTTTTATTGCAAGTAAACCATATCTGACGCATCCATCTTCAACAGAAAATTTACCGTAGCTATGATTTATACTCGGAGGTAAAAGAGAAATTTCCATATCTTTTAAATCATGAATATACTGCCCCAATTTCTTATGATTGTTCATAACAGTACTCATAACAGCAGCCATGAATTCCAAAGGATAATGCTTCTTTAGATATGCCGTCTGATAGGCTAACAATGCATATCCAGCGGCATGAGATTTGTTAAAAGCATATTTTGCAAAATCAATCATATCATCAAAAATATCACTAGCTATTTTCTTGGAAATACCATTTGCCAAACACCCTTTGATAATCACATTTCCATTTTCGTTTTTTTGACCAAAAATAAAATTTTGTCTTTCTTCTTCCATGACTTTCATTTTCTTTTTACTCATTGCTCTACGAACAAGGTCGCTTCTCCCATAAGAATATCCTGCTAAATCTCTTACGATTTCCATAACCTGTTCTTGATAAACCAAACATCCATATGTGACATTCAATATATTTTTTAATTTAGGATGTGCAAACTCGATGTTTAAAGGATTATTTTTATTTTTTATATATAAAGGTATCGATTCCATCGGACCAGGTCTATAGAGAGAAATTCCCGCAATAATATCTTCAAGAGATTCAGGTTTAAGGTCTTTCATGAAACTTCTCATTCCTGTACTTTCAAGTTGAAAGATCCCTAGTGTCTTCCCTGATGACAATAGTTTAAATACTCCAATATCATCTAACGGTATTTTATTTATATCAATACTTATTTTACTGGTTTTTTCAATAATAGCAATCGTATTTTTGATTATTGTTAAATTTCTCAGTCCTAAGAAATCCATTTTCAAGAGTCCCAATTCTTCAAGTAACACCATATTGAATTGCGTCGATACATTCCCATCATGAAGATATAAAGGCACATAATGATCAACCGATTCCTTTGCAATTACAACACCTGCCGCATGGGTAGAAACATGCCTCGGAAGTCCTTCAATCGACATTGATATATCTATGATTTTTCGAATCACATCATCATTCTTGTAAGCCTCAAGCAATTTTTCATTTTCTTTTAATGCTCTCTTCAATGTCATTCCTAAAGAAAATGGAATCATTTTTGCTAATCTATCCACATCCCCATAAGGTATATTCAACACTCTTCCAACATCTCTTATGGCTGCTCTCGCACCAAACGTTCCAAAAGTAATTATTTGCGCAACGCGGTCAACTCCGTATTTCGAAATAACATAATCAATAACTTCTTGCCTTCTTTCGTCCTCAAAATCAATATCGATATCAGGCATAGTTATTCTTTCTGGATTTAAAAATCTTTCAAATATCAAATCGTATTTAATTGGATCAACTTCAGTTATATCAAGCACAAACGCAACAATACTGCCGCCAACTGATCCTCTTCCCGGACCTACCATAATATCATTTTCTTTTGCAAATCTAATAAAATCCCAGACTATTAAAAAATAATCGTTAAATCCCATAGTATCAATTACTGATAATTCATAATCGAGTCTTTTTAAATGTTCATTTAGATTATCGTATTTATTAACAATACCTTCTAAACATAATTTTCTAAGTTTTTCTTTCGAATTAAAATGTACATCATTAGAAAAATTAGGGAGATATCTTTTTGTAAAATCAAAATCAAAATTGCATCTTTTAGCAATTTCAACAGTATTATCAATCGCCTCGGGTGCAAAAGAAAAGATTTCCATCATCTCTTCCGGACTTTTTAAATAAAATTCATCCGTAGGAAATCTCATTCTAACTTCGTCATCCATAGTTTTTCCTGTCTGAATACACAATAATACATCATGACTAAATGCATCATCTTTCGATAAATAATGGACATCGTTAGTTGCTACTAAAGGAATCTTTAATTCCTCTGATAATCTTATCAATCCTTCATTTACTGTCTTTTGAATTTCTATACCATGATCCTGCAATTCTAAGAAGTAATTATTTTCACCGAAAATATTTTGATATTTTAGTGCGATAGTTTTCGCCATTTCATAGTTGCCATAAGCAAGCTCTCTTTGAACATCACCAGCCAAACAGGCAGACAAAGCTATCAACCCTTTAGAATGATGTTTTAATATTTCTAAATCAACTCTTGGTTTATAATAAAAACCCTTTATAAAACTCTCACTTACAATCCTTATTAAATTCTTATAACCCTCTTCATTTTCAACCAATAAAACTAAATGACCCAAATTTTTATCTAGATTTGAATCTTTATCAGTCATTTTTCTTGACGCCACATAAACTTCACACCCAATGATCGGCTTGATTCCTTTTTCCTTAGCTTTTTTATAGAAATCGACTACCCCAAACATTGTTCCATGGTCGGTTATTGCCACACTATCCATCCCAAGTTCTTTAACTCTATCAAAAAGATTATCTATTTTACTAAACCCATCTAGCAACGAATATTCAGTATGTAAATGTAAATGAACAAAATCTCCCATATTTTACTCCCTATTTAAAATTTCATGTATAAGTTTCTCCATTTTTTTAAACCTATGATTTACACCCGATTTACCTATTGGCGGGTTCATTATTTCTCCTAATTCCTTTAAAGACATTTCTTCGTTTTCCAATCTGAGGTATGCCAATTCTTTAAGTGTGTTTGGCAAACTATCCAATCCCACTAGTTCATCTAGCATCTTGATATTTTCTATCTGATTATAAGAAGCATTTACAGTTTTACTAAGGTTAGCTGTTTCACAGTTAACAATTCTATTGACATTGTTACGCATCTCCTTGATAATTCGAACATTTTCAAAATCAAGTAAAGTTTTATGTGCTCCAATAATATTGAGAACATCAACAATTTTTTCGCTTTCTTTTATATATACGATAAAATTGCTCTTCCTTGCAATCACCTTGGCATTTAACTCATATATGTTTAGAAGTCTTGCGAAATCTTCAGCAAAATTACTACTATGCATACTGAACTCCAGGTGATATCCTTTTTCTGGATTCAACACCGAACCACACCCTAAAAAAGCACCCCTAATATAAGCTCTTGGACAACATTCACTGTCCATAAATTTTTTGGGAACACTATTGTTAATCAAAAAACTATTCTCATTTGCAATAATTCCTAAATCCAATAAAATATTCTGTGTGTTTTCAATTACTATTTCATAAACATTACCTTTTTTAACACCAGATCCTTTTCTAATGATCAATTCAGTATGTATATTATATATCTTTTTATATAATGTAAAAACAAGTCTTGCGACTGAGGCGTTTTCTGTACGAATAGTAATATCAATATCAGAAAAACCTCTTAAAGTAATCGCTCCACTTGTTCTAATTACAGCTGATAATTCTGCCCTCTGACAACATTTACTATCATAAGTAATTTTACTTAAATTTGATTTAATTTTTGACGAAAAAGACATATTATCACCTAACTATTTTCTTTAACTGCTTTTCGAATCATTTTTTTTTCATCCTCATATTTAGCATAACTCTCAAATCTATCAATAGGTATATACTTTGCTTCTACAAAGCCCTCCTTACGAAGTGGAAATAATACACCTCTTATTTCTTCCATAAGGTACCATGTTACATACTTATCGACTATTTCATTATTATACCAAATATTTCGATATTTATAATTGATATTACCTATAAAACCAAGGATTTCAGCTGAAATACCAGTTTCTTCTTCAACCTCTCTGATAGCAGCTTCACTCTCAGATTCATTTGTTTCGATTCTTCCTTTTGGAAGTACCCAATCGCCGTTAGTTTTTCTAAGCATCAATATAGAATTCTTTTTTATTACTATGCCACCTGCACTATGAACCCTCTTCATAACATCACCCAATTAAATTTTCATCTAGTTGTATTATATCACACAAAATATAAACCTGAGAAATTCTCTCAGGTTTATATTTTATATATTCTCGGGTTCTTTTTTAAAGTAAACTCTATCAGATTCGTTTTTGGTTTTATCAATTTCATTTTTGATTTCTTTCATTGAATTAGTAAGAATATCAATTTCTTCAGTCGGTATATTATAATAAAGTATCAAATCTTCTACCTTTTTAACTAAATTTGTCATGGTTTTTAAAAGTTCAAAGAATTCATCAGCATGCTTTGAATTCATCATATTCACGAATTGTTCACGGTCGATTTCAATAAGTTCTACAAGATCCTCTTCAGTTTCAAAAGTTCTTAACGGCCTTGCATATGGTTTTGTTCTCTCAAGAAAATACTTTCCCTTATTGTTTAGATTATATACATACTCTAATTTAACTCCATCGATATCAAATCTGACATAACTCATTTTACTATTTATAGTTTCAATCTTGGCACCTAATTGTTTCAATTTCATTGTGTTAGCCATAACTTCTGCATTCATCAAGCCTCTCATAATCTTCCTCCTCTATATATAGAAAACAATCAAATAAATTGAAGATATTGCTACTGAAACCAACATTACAGGAAAACCGACTTTCATATAATTGATGAAAGATAGTTTATGTCCATGTTTCTCCAGCATACCAGCAACCATTACATTTGCTGAAGCTCCTACTAAAGTTCCATTTCCACCAAGACAAGCACCTAAAGCCAATGCCCACCAAAGCGGCATGATATTCATTTCAGTAATCATACCAATCGATTGAATCAACGGTATCATGGTTGCGACAAATGGAATATTATCCAAAAACGCCGATGCAATAGCAGATACCCATAAGACTAAGAGTACTGTTATAAATAAATCCCCGTGAGTCAAATCAATCATTCTTGTAGCTAAATAATGAATCGCTCCTATTTCTTCCAATGAACCAACTAAAATAAATAGCGAAATAAAGAAAAATATAGTCGGCCACTCGACTTCCAGTAAAACCTCTTCAGGATTAATTCTACTTATCAACAACAAAAGCGATGCTCCAAAAAGAGCGACAGTTGCCGATTCAAACCCTAATTGTACGTGTAAAACAAATCCCAACATCGTAATTCCTAATGCGATTAAACTTTTTATCAGCAATTTTTTATCCCTTATTGCCAATGAAGTTGATAATTCCATAATTTTTTTCTTGTTTTCTTCTGTTGTATTATATGCATTTTTATAAATAAATTTTATCATAATAATGGTAACAATTGATATAACAATAACTATTGGTCCCAAATTAAATAAAAACTCTAAAAAGCCAATATTATTGGCACTACCGATCATAATGTTGGGTGGATCTCCAATCAAAGTTGCCGTACCACCAATATTGGAAATTAAAATTTCAGGTAATAAATATGGTATAGGATTTGCCTCTAAAATATCTGTAATTACTAAAGTTACTGGTGCGATCAATAATATAGTTGTTACATTATCTAACAATGCAGAAAATACTGCTGTAGCTATCATAAAAGAAACTAAAATCTTCCACGGATCTCCCTTTGCCTTTTTTGCTATGTAAATCGCTACGAACTCGAAAATACCAGTTCTGCGTGTAACATTAACGATGATCATCATACCAACTAATAGACCTATTGTGTTAAAATCAATGTGTCCTATTGCGTTTTTTTGAGTCTCAACACTAAAAATCAACATTAATGCTGCTCCGAACATCGCAATAGACGTTCTATGCATTTTTTCTGAAATAATAACCATATAGGTTAAAGAAAAAATCGCTATAGCAATAATTAAATGATTACTCTCCATCGGCTTCACCCCTTATAATTGTTCTATACAAACC
>DAOUQP010000069.1 GCA_030625575.1 Eubacteriales bacterium
TGATAATGGTCCATAGCAGAAAGTCTCGAACCTGTATTTTTTCTCTCTAGGATTCCAATTGTCGACAATAATCTCTACAGGCATTTTGCATCCCCATATGCATGAATAGCATTTAGCGGAATAAGTCCTAGCCGACAACCGTCTGTGTCCCCTTTGTCTATATATTTCAAGTTCTGGCGGTATATCTTCCCATGGTGGAGGAACAACATTGTTTTCTATATGTCCAATCTTCTTTAATTTTGACACTTTATAAAATTCTACAGATTCCATTCTATCATCTGCTACAGATAAACATTCGCCAGTGATCTCATCTCCGCTAGTAAATTGATGTTTCATACCTGCACCCTTACCGATGCCTACCAAAAATTCCTTTTCCAAATCATCGATTAAACCTTTTATCCTAAGCGAGTAACCTAGGTAGTTATGTTGCCTTTCATCAAACGAACGCAACAATCTAATCCTAGGTTGTATAGATATTATAATTCCTTTAAATTGCAGTTTCCCGTCATTCATAATGATCACCTCACGTAGTATTATTATAACATGAATAATTTGGAAAAGAGATTGAATCCTCTACATGGAAAAAGACAAGATAAATTCATCATCTTGTCTTTTTATTGAGGGGTGGTGCTCTATTTAGTTAATAAAATTCATAGTAATACTCTATCAAATTGGGAGAAACACGAACTATAATGTAATCCTTCTCGATTACTGAATTGTCGTTGAATCTTGCACAATAATTGATATACAAGTAATAATTTGAATTGATTTTAAATGTATAATCATATTTTTCGGTTACGATATTTTCATGAGAAAATTCAACATCATGAGTATTTTCAAATTCATCAAATTCCGAATAAATAATCTCTGGTAAAGACTGCATCCATTTTTCATGTTTTGCTTTAAATTCTTCATAACTCTCGTACTCTTCATAAGTTATCGACGGAGTCTTGTAAAGTAAATTCTTGTATATATTGTTGTCTGCTTGGTTTTCTCTGATTAAATCAATGTCATTATTAAAAGAATATTGTATTAATAACAATCCTATTATTTTGTATTCATCTTCTTTATTAAAGAAACCGAACTCATTTCTTTTACTCTCTAAATAACTATATATATCAAAATCATTATTGGTTTTTTCTTTTACTTCTAGTTTGATATATTCTTGATATCCTTCGTATATATCGTAATGTGCAACATAGTTGAAATCGTCCGCATCATATTCTTCCCACTTATCAAAAAAGCATTTAGCTCTCTCGAGTCCCGTATTCTCTTTATTGGCAATAATCAACTCATCGATTATCATATTCCGAAAATATCTTAATTCAACATCTTCATTGATAGATGGAAAATAATCCACTTCGTACGGGTCCAATTTATCTTGTTTCAATCTTAAATACTTATAACTTTCACCAATCATTCTTTCTTCTAAATCACCAAGTATTTCATCGGTATTTATCAACACCGTGTTTTCATCATTGATTTCCAAGAAGAACGAATTGGCCTTTTTCATATTTTGAGGAATATCTGCATACTTGATGCTTCTAATGCTCTCCTTCGACCAAATGATTGCATCTTTTTCAATATGATCAATCAATAATATTGGATTGCCGTCTATCTGAAATCTTTCCAAAAACTTGTCTTTTCCAAGGATTTGAATTCCTTCTTCCAATCTATCACTTACCGCTTCATACTCATAAGTCACAAGATCAACTGTTTCTTTTTGCAATGAAATAAGTGTATATCTCATAAAAAAAACAAATAATATCATTGTGAATATTATTCCAACAATTATTTTTTTTGAACTCATCTTATTTCATCTCCATGTTTTTATATATTCTAGATAAAAGGATTATCGATTTCAATTATTTGAGCTTGCGCATCACCGATACCTACAAACAATTTGATTTTTTTTGTAAAATAATCCGATACTCCACCTGGAAAAACAACATCCTTCAAATCTTCTCTTTTAGCTTCAATATCATCAAAATCATCACTTTTGGCGATAATTTTCAGTTTTGAATATTCATTTGATTTATAATCGAAGATAAATGATATTGCATAATAATGCTTTATCTTCCCTTTTGAATATTTTGCAATATGACCTATGGCAAGAATTTCACTCTCTGAAAATTTCTTGGCTTCGTTTACTCCGCCCCATTCTATCTCTGTGAATAAACCGATGATTTTTGCGCTGTTTATTTTTTCAACAGTCAATTCTTTCAAATCGTCAATTAAAATAAAGCCTACTTCTCCGCCGCCGTAGATACCGCCTTGAGGTCTTGTGAAAACACCGATTTTGTCATCTAAATCAACCAATCTTACATCTTTCATCCCATTGGGCGACTCAGCAAATCTTTCTAACCGTTTTATACTCTTTCCTCGATAAAAAACCGTCTTCCATGATTTTTTTTCATCTACAATCGATATTTCAACTCCACCTAATACATATTCATCTTTTATTTTTGTGATAAAAGGATCTTCCAATTTATATTTAGGCAAATAATCACAAATTTCATAAGTCGTTTCATCGATCATTTTAAAAAAGCAACTCTCTGCATCTGTATTTTCTCTCGGCTCTAAACGCCCCAAAATATATAACGAATCCTCAAACACAAAAGGAGCTGAAATATTGTAAACATCTTTACCTTTAGTTCCAATAAAACTAATTTTTTCCGTCTTCTTATAATAATCATTGCTTTCTAAAAGTAAACTATCTACGGATCTTCCCATGTATATTACCATCCTTTAGCAAATATAATTTTTAAACACAACCACTTCATAAGGTTTTAGCTCTTGATAATTTTCACCATCATAATTCCCAATTATTCTTTCACCATTACCGACAATATCAATACGCTTGCTGACATTGGTGAAATTCGCGATTACATCTATACTGATATCATTATATATCCTTCTATATGCAATTATTCCTTCACCGTAATTCAATCGCGTTGTTTTACCTTCTATCAAAGTTCTTTCGGATTTCCGTATTTTTATTAATTTCTTATAGTATTCAAAAATAGAATTCTCATCATTTAATTGAGATTCAACGTTGATATATTCATAATTGTCATTTTCTTTTATCCAAGGTTTCCCGCTCGAGAACCCTCCATGTATCGAATCATTCCATTGTATCGGATATCTTGCATTATCTCTTGATATATCATGTATATCCATAAAAACCTTTTCTTCATTCTCGTTTCTTTCATTAATTCTTTTGTAATAAAAATTTTTGGTTCTATTATCGTTATAATCATCTATGCTTTTATAATTCACATTGGTCATCCCAATTTCATCACCCATATAAATTATTTGAGTTCCGCGTAAAAACAGTTGAACAGTGGCCAACATTTTAGCCGACTTTTCTCTGTAATTTTCATCATCACCGTAATGAGACACCATTCTAGGTAAATCGTGACTTCCTAAAAAAATCGTATTCCACAGCTTTCCATCGAATGCGTCTTGCCATTTAAAGATTATATCTTTGAACTTCTCTAAATCAAATTGTTTCAATCTTCCTTCAGGTCCTTTATCCATATCCGTAAGCTCGAATTGTAAAAACAAATCCAATTGTTCTTTTTCACCCAATGTATATTCATATGCTTGATCTAAATCTATTCCACTTGTTTGTCCCATAAAAATGCAATCAGGATATTCATTTAATATTTCTTTTCGCATATTATGGATATACTCATGAACCAACGGTTGATTCTCGAAGTACATTTCAGCATAATGATAAGGAACACTGTCGTCAAGATCAGGTAGTCCCTCTTTTTTTGATATTTTGTTTATTACATCTAATCTAAATCCATCGACACCTTTGTTTAACCAGAATTTAATTATCTTATATATCTCTTTTCTTAATTCTTCATTTCTCCAATTCAAATCCGGTTGGTGTGAAGTATATAGATGAAAATAATACGAATCTGTTTCTTCAACGTATGTCCATACTGGTTTTCCCGTTCTTGAACTCATCCAATTATTTGGATATTCATCACCTGAATTATCTCTCCATATATAGAAATCTCTATATATGCTTTTTTTCGATTTTCTAGCACTTTTAAACCACATATGTTCAATGCTCGTATGATTAGCAACCAACTCCATTATTATTTTAATGTTTCTCTTATGGGCTTCTCTTATCAACAACTCGACATCAGAAATCACGCCGTATTCTTCATTGATTTGATAATAATCACTTACGTCATATCCTGCATCTTCATTAGGAGATGCATATATCGGAGTCAACCAAATTACATCTATCCCTAAATTATCTAAATAATCCAGTTTTTCAATTATGCCTTTGACATCTCCAATTCCATCACCATTGCTATCATAAAAGCTTCTCGTGAATATTTCATAAATCACTGCGTTTCTATACCACATTCTTTTCATTATAATTCTCTATTCTTAAAAAGATCATCTATTTCACTGATTTTACAGGTAGCTAAACCGATTTCCGTATCAGCGCCACCATAGTATACAAACAATTCATCATCAATGATAACTTGTCCACAACTGAATACGACATTAGGAACGCATCCCTCTTCCAATTCCCATTTCAACTTCGGCTCCAATATCGGTTCATTTTGTCTATAAATCACTTTTGAAGGATCTTCCTTGTCTAATAACATTATTCCTAAAGAGTACTTTTTATATTTTTCTCTTCCATCAATTTCTTTTTCTTCTTTACTTACACCATGATAGATTAACGCCCACCCATTTTCAAATTCTATAGGGGGTCCCCCGAGTCCTATTTTATAGTTTTCCCATTCACTACTTTCTTCCGTATACGCAAGAATTTTATGATTGTACCACTCTTTTAAATCTTCAGAATATCCTATCCATATATGTGGGGCTCTTCTGTGAATCAATACATATTCACCATTTATTTTTCTTGGAAATAAAGCTGCGTCTTTATTTACTTCATCCAGCATTATTCCACGTCTTTCCCAGTTCAACAGATCCTTGCTAGTCGCAAGACAAATTCTAAAATCTCCATCATATCTGCCGCCAAACCCAGTATAAGTCATATAAAACACATCGTCGATTTTTACCACTCTGGGGTCTTCTAGGCCGCGAGCTTCAAATGTTCCTGCGATTGGTCCCATCAACGGTTTCTCCCCTCTTTCAAAGGAAATACCATCATCACTTATAGCCAATCCCAAGTAATTCATATAGTCGCTGCATTCACGGCCATTACTGTTTTTATCAGTAGCTCTATATATTAAATTAACTTTACCATTTTCTTTTATAGCCGCTGCATTAAAAACTGCCGCTGCCTCCCAATAGTTGTTTTCATTCTTTTTAAAGATACTCTCTCTAGAATGTCTTATAAGCTTTAACATAAAACCCTCCCAAACAATTATAATAATCTATGAAAATAACTCACCTAATAGTATTTCCAATGATTCCATTGAGTAATTTTCTTTTCCTATATTAAAGTTTTCTTCTACACTCAAGTAGTATTTTTCTTCATCGCATAAATATTCTTGAACTTCTTTTGCAGCTTTAACAAGTACTTTATTGTCGATTGAAACCAACCCGTTTTTTTCTTTTTTATAAGAATTTCCCAAAGAAATAATATTGAAGTTCTTTTCTTTTATATCGCTTTCATAGACAGTATATTCATATACAATTTGAGGTTTTTTTGCAAATAATCCTTCTAAAAATTGATTGCCCCATCCTTCATAAATACTAGGATAAGTAATCATATCACAATATACATATGCATCCCAAAGCGAATAAATTTTTTCTCCGTTTTCATTCAACCGTCTAGAGTGATCCACTATTTCGGGATTGACAATCATGTTGACGCCTGATTTTTTTGCATGCTGAATTAATCTATCTTCATATCCTTCTGATCCTTCATGCATTCCAACTAAAGCTAATACATATTCAGTATCTTCATCAAAAACTCTGCCGTCATATAATCTTTTGCCAATCATTTCATCTTTGTTCTCTTTTTTATTTAATGTTGCAATTAAATCGATAGCGAGTTCAATAGCTTTTCTATCCGTTACGCGCGTTGCTTGTAAAAACAAAATTTGATTATCTTCAACACCTAATTTTTCTTTGAAGTCACTATTGTACTTATCTTTTTCCCAAAGCTCCGCACTGAAATCGAATACATTCGGTATCACCTTTGAATCCAATCCTTTTTTTGCCTTTAAATCCTTTTTAGCAAGTTTATTGATTACTGCGTGTTTCATTTGATCACCAAGATCTCTCGGCGGATAGTAATTTTCGAGAATGTTTTTCACATATTCAGTCGTCGGATTTTCAAAAAAATCTCTCTCCCAATAAAAATCATGATGATGATTTATCACTTTAACATTCGTTTCCTTTATAGCGTAGTAAAGCGCCAATCCGATATACGGGCTTCGACCTAAACAAAGCAGATTATTTGGTACAATCAAATCGATTTTGTTTTCTTTGATAATATCAACAATCTGTTTTTGTATTATTTCAGTTCTTTCATCAATAGCGATTTTCAATTCTTCTTCATTGTAATTTTTCAGCTTAACAAAACATTCATCATTGAGCATTAAATCAAAGTCATCTCTATAATATAATTCGGGGATGATAGTCGCCTTGCTCGTTCCTTCGCTTCCTGCAATGTAGATAGTATTATGTCCCATTTTTTCTAAAACTTTTTTCCATTTATCCATTTCTAGAGAGACCCCATCTGTTTCACCTACTCTGAAATGTATCAGTGCAATATTCATTGTATCCTCCTTAGCAGATTCTTTTTTCAGTTTCCTTATCAAATATGAAGTAAATTCCATTTGATTTAATCGGTAAAGTTTTAATGTTTTTCATATCACGAACTTCGTCAGAAACTATCTTGATTTGTTTACTTAACAATCTTCCTACAATTACACTGTGCGAACCTTGAGGTTCAACTAGAACGACATCAATATCAAATAATTTTTCTTCATCACTAGAGAGTACTAAATTCTCTGGTCTAAAACCAAAAACAACATCTTTATCTATATATCCATGAAGTTTATCATTAAACTTATCATCTATCGGCAATTCAAACGCATCATTTTTAGCAAATAATTTATTGTCTTTACTGATAATTTTCACATCTACAAAATTTGTCGACGGCGAACCGATAAAATCTGCCACAAACATCGTTTTACTATCATGATATATTTCATTCGGTGTTCCGATTTGCTCAATTGTCCCAGTGTTCATAATTACTATCCTATCCGCTAAACTCATGGCTTCTGATTGATCGTGCGTAACGAATATCGTAGTCGCTCCTGATCTTTTATGCATTTCTTTTAAGTCTGTACGCATCGATACACGTAATTTAGCATCCAAATTAGATAAAGGCTCGTCCATCAAAAACAATTTCGGATCGACCGCCATAGCTCTTGCAACGGCAACTCGCTGTTGCTGTCCTCCTGAAAGTTGCGATGGATATCTATTCAAATATTCTTCGATATTAGACATTTTCGCTACTTTTTTGACAGTTTCATTTATTTTTTCTTTAGACATTTTTTTTATTTTTAATGCATATGCAATATTGTTGAATACAGTCATGTGCGGCCATATCGCATAGCTTTGAAATATCATTGAAACGCCTCTTTCTCTCGGCTGCAAATTATTCACTAATTTACCTTCAATAAAGATTTCACCCTCAGTAACATCTTCTAGTCCCGCAATCATTCTCATTGTAGTTGTTTTACCACAACCCGACGGTCCTAATAATACAAGGAATTCACCATCTTTAATTTTCAAATCAATTTTATCTATTGCTAAAATATCTTTTTGATATATTTTCGTTAAATTTTTCAATTCTAAAAATTCCATATTACACCATCCTTCATATTTAATAATTTATAATTTCACTTCGCCCCATAATTGATTGATGTAATTCTTAATTATGAACGTAAATACTAACGCCGGCAGAATTAAAATGACTGCACCAGCTGCAGATAGCTGAATCGCACTACTAGAACCAATTGCTTTATAAATAACCAATGAAAGCGTCGGATTGTTATTCGATAAAATCAATGCCGTTATCGAATCATTCCAAGCTGCTAAAAAAGCATACATGCTACATGCAATAAATCCTGGAAATGCTAAAGGCAATGTTATCTTTCTGAAAGTTTGCAATTTGCTAGCTCCGAAAATATAAGAAGCCTCTTCTAGTTCAATATTTATTCCTGTAAATATACTGCTCGTAATCCATGCTGTCAATGCAATATTTCCGACTGAATATACAATCGCCAATCCGATCATTGTATTATCGAGATTCATTTTTATTAAATATACCAGCATTGGAATTGCAATTGCAACACCTGGGAACATTCTAACAACCAGCAACGTCAAGCTCAATTGGGATTTTCCCGCAAATTTATATCTGGCTATCGAATATCCAGCCAAACTACCAAAAAACAACGATATAATAATTGTCCAACCTGCTGCCATAACTGAATTCACTACTGATTTTCCTGCATTATTAGTTATCGAAAAAAATGTTTTGTAATTATAAAACAGATCCTTTTTATATGTTAAATAAATTGGTTCTCCCTTTTTAGATAGCGAAAAATCGTTTTCAATTTCCTCATTATTCAGTTGAATAGATAAAGATCGTTTTAAATATAATCTAAATCTATCCATATCATTCGATTGTATCAATAATTCGTATTCATTATTTGCCTCATCGAAAACAGACAAATTATATTGATCGTTTTCCCATTCGATTTCTAAATCAAAACTAGTTCTAGGTAAAAATTTTCTTGGAAAATCATAAACTTCATACTCTGAATAAACAGATGTTGAGACGAAAAAGAAAACCGGAATTAAAATAGCAATTAACATTGTAGCAATAAACAAATAGAAAGTTGTTCTTACAATTAGATTTTTGCTAATCATATTCTCACCTCTTTTTCCTTTTTCTTATTAACTCTCAGATAAATCATAACTGAAATCATTACTATTGTCGTTACAACAACAGAATACGTCAATGACATTTTATAGCTTTCCTTCAACATAGGAACCATATCAGTATAATAAGCAATTCGTTCTACCAAGAATGGTACTCTACCGTAACCGAACATCATAACACTTATCATCCAAACTTGCATCGCGGCAATCATTCGCAAAATAACAGCTGTAATAATTGTCGGCTTAAGTATCGGCATGATAATATCTTTGATTATTTGAAATCTACTTGCGCCAAAAATCAGTCCCGCTTCTTCATATTCTTTATTTAAGTTTTGCAACCCCGCCAATAGTATTATCATTACAGACGGCAACACTGTCCATGTATCTATAAGTATTAAAAATAATAACGCATTATACCCTTTTGCTGTCATCCATAGGATAGGTTCTTTAATAAGGTTCAAGGTTATTAATAAATTATTAATCCAGCCAAATGTCGAGAATCCTGTTTTCCAAAGGATAGCTACAGCAGCTGGTGGTACCGCCATCGGAATAAGCGCCACAAACAACAGTAGATTTGATCCTTTAAATTTTTTATTTAATAACAACGCCATCATGAATGCCACTGTAAATTGCAACATTACAGAAATCAGTGCGAATAATAATGAATTTCTTAATGCTGCTGTAAACATCGATTCATTTATAACTTTTGAGAAAAACATTAATGAAAATGAGCCATCATAATCAGTCATACTCTCAAAAAACGCTCTAAGCACAGGCCTTATCCAAAATAGCACATAATATAGCAATGCCGGAGTTAATAAAAAATATGGAAACCATTTTTTATACTTGTTTTTCATAGATATCACCTCATTTTTCAATTTTAAAAAAGGGGATATAAAAATCCCCTTTCCATTTAATTTGAATATACTATTTTATTACTTCTCTAATTTCTCTAATTCCTTTTGTTGTGCATCTAAGAAGTCTTTTGCAAGTTCACCATCATTATCCCACATTTCTTGGAATACAGTGTCAAATACAGATTTAACAGCTCCCCAATCAGTATACTCTGATGCAGGAACGCCAGATACAACGCCATTTTCAAGTGTATCCAAACCTTTTTTCATAATGATGTCTTTAGGTTCTTCACCTAATTGAGCAATTACTTCATTTACTGGAGGTATGAATCCGCCAGTTCCTGCAGCAACTTCATATAATACTTCTGGACGAGCTAAATACTTGATAAATTCTTCAGCAACGTCTTTATTATTTGTACCAGCTGTAATTCCAACACCCCATGCTCCCGCTATCGATCCATTTCCATTTGGTCCTGCTGGAGCAGCAGCAACTACATATTTTGCTGGTGCAGAAGAGTAAATATCTCCTACTGGAACCATATGATAGAATGTCAACCATGCTTCTTCTGATTTCATTTGCTCTACTGGATTATCATAATTAAATGATGTTTCGAGTATAGCATTGTTTTTAACCATTTCTCCAAGTAGTTCCCAAGCACTTAACATTCCAGGTGAATTAATCATCGGGAATTCACTACCATAAGATAATCCAATTCCGCCTACTTGATATTGTGATGCTTTTATAGGCATAAGTGGGAACGATACTTTTGCTCCTTCAGCATCTGCAATATTTATTGCCCAATCTTTATATTCTTCCCAAGTCAATTTTGTAACATCAGCACCATCTGGTAAATAAGGCAATGCTTTCTGATTAGCAATCAACAAGTAAACATCTGCAGAAATCGGCAAATAATAAGTTTTACCATCTTGTGTTGTCGCACTTTCAAATGCATCCATGAAAGTAATGTCTAAACTGTCTTTAACCGAGTCCAATGGTTGAACATATTCGTTTGCGATATATAATGGCATTGTGCCACTATGAGTCATAACAACATCTGTAGTCCACTCATCAGAAGCTTTTTGTGCTTCCATGACTTTTTCGATATTATCGATTACTTCCAATTCAACTTTTACATTGAATTCTTCTTCGAATCCTGGTAATATTTCTTCTCTGATAAATTGTTGTTCTTCTGGTCGTGACCATAATCCTGAAGTTACTTTCAAACTCTTTGTTTCCTCGACTTTGTCACTAGTACATCCTACTGCCATTGTCAATACAAGTGATAAAATCAAAATAGTTGCTAATAATTTTTTCATTTCCCTTCCCCCATATACATTATTTGTACTACTCACATCTTCATTTTATTATATTACCGTGATAAAAAATCTACCCGATATTATAAACATTTGAAATTGATTCTTACAATTCATAATTTTCTAACAATTATAAACCCAAAACACCATCGTTATCACACCGCATGTCTTACGATGTCATTTAACGATAAAAAAATCTATTTGTACTTGCATATGTTCTTTTACTTCGTATGTCTTACGTTGTCATCAGTATATATCATTTTAAAATTAGTTTCAAGTTTTTTTTATCAATTAATCATTTAACAATAAGTCCTAGAAGTTTTGAAAAATATACTGCCTGCATAGGAGAAACAACAGCTCCATAAACGTCTCCTATTTTCACTCTCATTCCTTCTATTTCACAATCACTTAAATCAACTCCCTCTAATTTTGTTCCAGCCATTGAAGCCTCATGCAGATTGGAAGTACAAAATGTAACCTTGTCAAATTTAGAATCTTGGAAGTCAGCATTGTTTAATATGCAATCTTTAAATTTGACTTGTTTCAAATGCGAAAACATAAAAGAGGCATAACCGCCCACACAATTGTCAAACATTACATTTTGCAAACTCGACTCGGTTAGATTGATACCCAAAATTTTGCAGTTTAAAAACTCTATTCTATGAATAATTGCTCCAGAAAAATTCACATTGGATAAATCGCAGTTCTCAAATCTGATATCTGTCAAATCAATACTTTCAAATGACACTTCTACAAAATCAACTTTTCTAAATATCATTTGTCTGCATCTTATCTGTTTAGCCATTTGATTATCAATAATACAATCAGA